>DATJPR010000088.1:0-10104 GCA_035506295.1 Bacteroidota bacterium
GTGACGGAGACGAGCATGATGTTCATGATCCCGATCCCACCGACGAGCAGGGAGACGGAAGCAATACTCGCAAGCAAGACGGTGAGGATCTGCGTTGTCGCCGTCGCAGCCTGGGCAATATCGGTTTGGTTCCGGATCGTAAAGTCATCGGGGTCATATGCCGAGATCTTGTGCCGCATCCGCAGCAAGTCGGTGACCTGTTTCTGTGCGGCATCGATGCTCGTCGGGCTTGTCGCAGACACGACAATCTGCCGGAGGTAGGGGAACCGGGAGAGCCGTCGCAGGACCGTCGAGTACGGAGCAATGATGATATCGTCCTGGTCCTGACCCATCGCGTTCTGCCCCTTTTTGGACAAGACTCCAACCACCCGGACCGGAACGTTCCGGATCCTTATCGTCTGACCCACCGGATCGCCGTCGGGGAATAAGTTATCAGCCACCGTCTTGCCGAGAATGCACACCTTTGCAGCCGATTTCACATCCTGGTCCGTAAAATTATCGCCATAGGCGATCGTCCATTTGCGAATTTCAAGATAGTCCGCACCTTCGCCGTCGATGGTGGTTCCCCAGTTGAGGTTTCCGGCGATGACCTGACCGCCGGCCCGTGTCCCCGGAGAAACAAATGCGACAGCGGGGCAATCTCTCTGCATCGCCAGCGCATCGTCCTCCGTGAGGGTTGTCATCGATCCGGCGCCGACGCGGATTCCGCTCTGCTGCTGCGACCCGGGGAAGACAATGAGCACATTGGTTCCCAGGGAAGCGATCTGATCCTTTACTGAGTACTCTGCACCCTGCCCGATGGCGAGCATGGCAATGACAGCTCCCACGCCGATGATGATCCCCAACATCGTGAGGAACGAGCGCATCTTGTTCCGGCGCAGAGCGCGGAACGCTGAAATGAGAATCGTCAGGAATTTCATTCCTCATCCTCCTCTTCCGCCGGAAGTTCAGCCATTGCTTCGTCAGCACGTTTCGGTCCCGGGTTCGGCCGGTCAAGCCGGACCTTCCCATCGCGGAACACGACATGACGTTTTGCGAAACGGGCGATGTCCGGTTCATGCGTGACAAGCACAATGGTAACACCGTCGTCGTTCAGTTGTTGGAAGAGGCCCATGACCTCGATGCTTGTCCGGCTGTCGAGGTTGCCCGTGGGCTCATCCGCGAGGACAAGACTGGGATCGTTGACAAGGGCTCGCGCGATCGCCACCCGTTGCTGCTGCCCGCCAGAGAGCTGGTTGGGGTGATGGTGGATTCGTGAACCCAGCCCCACCCGCTCGAGCGCCGCAACGGCCCTTTGATGGCGGACCCGTGTCGGTGTCGATCCATACATCAACGGCAATTCGACATTTTCGATCGCGGACGTCCTGGACAGGAGATTGAAGCCCTGGAAGACGAATCCGATCTTCTGATTGCGAATCCGTGCCAGAGCGTCGCGCGACAATGTGCCGACGCTGATCTCCTCCAGGAGGTACTGTCCCTTCGAGGGCTTGTCGAGGCACCCCAGGATGTTCATGAATGTCGACTTGCCCGACCCGGAGGCTCCCATGATGGTGACAAATTCACCCCGATCGATCGAGAGCGTCACCCCGCGAAGCGCATGGACTTCCATCTCTCCCAATTGGTACGTCTTGGTGACGTGCTCGATGTGAATTAAGCCGTCATGGTGTTCAGGGTTTGGGGACTCGGGCTGAATCATCGGAAGCCTCCCACGGGTGAACGCTGTCCCTGACCGCTCAACGGATTGGTAGTCTGATTAGTCGTGGCGTCAGAGTTCGAATTCGCTCCGAGCACGACCTGATCGCCTGGCTTCAGGGATGTGGAGTTGATGACGGTAAACCTGCCGTCGTTCAGGCCCGTTCTCACAAACACCGGCATCAGCTTCCCCTTGTCGTTCAGCACCCAGATTCTTCCTGTCCCGGTCCGCTGCACCGCGTCGGATCCGCTTTTCTGATACTCGGGGAATCGTTGTGTCACCCCATATTTCGTCGACCCTTGCGCTTTCGGTGCAGGGACCACTTTTTCCTCCGCCGCAACCGGCTGGCCGCCGCCTCTTGCCTGGATGGCCGCCCGAACTTCGTTGCGCAGATCGTCCTGATCCATTTGTCCGCCATGCGCGGCAAGGATGGAGTCACGGATCGCCTGGAATTGGTGCTGTCCTCCCGCGGCTCCCTTCATGCCATCAGTCTTGCCTCCGCCGGCCGGATCGGCCCCGGGGCCGCCGTTCGCGGCAAAGAACGCCGCCCGCTGCGACTGCATCTGTGCGCTGTCAACGAGCTCTGCCGGGGGCTGGAACCTCAACGCCATGTTCGGGACGCGGAGCGCGTCCGGATCGCTCGCCACCATGATCTTCACGTTCGCAGTCATCCCCGGCATCAGCTTGAGCTGATCGTTGTTGACATCGATGATCACGGTATAATTGACCACGTTCGATATCGATTGAGGGACAAGCCATATCTTTGAGACAGTTCCTGAGAACTTCTCGTCCGGGTAAGCGTCGACCGTGAAGGTTGCCGTTTGCCCGATGGAAACCGCTCCGATATCGGATTCGTCCACGACTGTCTGCACCTGCATCTTATGGAGATCGTTTGCGATCGTGTAGAGTGTCGGAGACGAAAGGCTCGCCGCCACTGTTTGGCCGACATTGACCGCTCGATTGATGACGACGCCGTTGATGGGAGCGTAGATCGTTGCATACGCAAGGTTGATCTTGGTCCGGACGAGCGCTGCTTCGGCGGATTTTACGGATGCCGAGTCGGAGAGATACGTGGTGTAGGCGACATCATAGTCAGCTTGAGACTCGAGCTGGCGTTGAAACAGATCCCTCATGCGGAAATAAGCCCTTCGACTCTGCTCGATCTGCGCGCGCGTTTTTTCCAGGCTTGCCTCGGCATCGCGCACCGCCTGACTCAGAAAGGTGGAATCGATCTGGGCGATCACCTCACCTTCCTTCACGATGGAGTTGTAGTCGGCGTACAGTCTTGAGACGATCCCGGACACCTGCGTTCCCACGTCAACGGAAATGACGGGATTGACGGTCCCCGTCGCTGAGACGACCACGGCGATGCTTCCCTTTGAGACCTTGTCGAGGCGGAAGTCATACTTTGGATTGGTGCTTCGTCCAAACAAGAAATAAGCGAGAACGGCGAGGACAAGCACCCCCGCGCCCGAGACAATTACCACCCTGCGTTTCATGGTTAACCTTGTGAAGAATGGTGTATTTTGTGACGCATCGTCGATTTCGCTGCAAGTTTTGTCAGCATCGAGACCATTGCCTGCAACTCACTCGATTTCTCGTAAAAATGGTCGGCCCCCGCCGCAAAACAAATCGCTTGATACTCGCTTCGTGTCCCCACGGTCAGCATGATGACGGTCGGTGCGGGGTTCGATTGCTTCACGGCAGCCAGCACATCCAGACCGGTTCCGCCCGGCATGCGGAAGTCCAGAATGACCAGATCCGGCTTGCTCCTCCGGATCCCTTTGATCGCCTCTTTGACGTCTCCTGCAACACCGATCACGTCAATGCCGGCGATGCCTCCGAGGATTGCGGTCAATCGGTTTCGGAACTCCACATTGTCATCTGCCATGAACAACTTCATCGTCAATCTCCTGTAAGAAGGTACGGAAGCGGCGCAAGAGAGTCGGTCGCAGGAAAAGCACAATGTCTGTCATTC
Organism: Bacteroidota bacterium; assembly: GCA_035506295.1. Taxonomy (GTDB): domain Bacteria; phylum Bacteroidota; class Ignavibacteria; order UBA10030; family UBA6906; genus DATJPR01. The sequence goes on from DATJPR010000088.1 coordinate 3,672, forward strand.
CTTTGACAATCTGATGTCGTGGTTCGTACGACAAAGAGCTGGAGGTGCAGGAAGGGGGGAGAAAGGGTGAAGGGGAGAACGGGAGAAGGGGAGAACGGGGGAACGGGAGAATGGGAGAACTACAATACGAGATTGTGCTTTATGGCGTAGTGCGTGATCTCAGCGCTGGTCTTCATGTCGAGTTTCTTGAGAATGCGCGCGCGGAGCGTGCTGACGCTGCTGACACTGATCGAGAGTTCGCCGGATATTTGCTTCACAGTTTTCCCGGACCCGATCATGCACATCACCTGGTATTCCCGGTCGGAAAGCCTCTGATGCAGCGGCGCGTCTCCATTTTTTGTGATGTCTGTCGCCAGCTGTTCCGCAACATCCTCGCTGATATACTTTCTCCCGGTGGCAATCCTGCGGATTGCTTCAATCAATTCGGCAGACGCTTTGTTCTTGGTCAAATACCCGGCCGCGCCGGCCTTGATCGCGCGCGAGGCATACTGGTCTTCGGGATACATGCTCAACACAAGGACGTGGAGCTGCGGTTTGATTCTCTTCAGTTGTTTCAGCACATCGATGCCGTCTCTGCCCGGCATGGAGATATCGAGGACCACCACATCGACGGCGAGTCGCCGAATCTTCTCCAGGACTTCGCGCGAATCACTGGCCTCACCAACAACGGAATAGCCGGGAGTGGCGGCGAGGACTTGCTTGACGCCTTCCCTGAACATTGTGTGGTCGTCAGCGAGGAGAATGCGGATGTTCGATGTCTGACTCATGACTTCATCGGAACGGTCACGGTAACTTCGGTTCCCTTCCCCTGCCTTCCGCTGAAGGCAACATTCCCGCCCCATGGAAGAACCCGTTCCCGCATCCCGGCGAGACCGGTCGATTTGGGATCTTTGATCCTGAGCAATGGAATCCCCCGACCATTGTCCTTTACCAGCAGTTGTATTTCGTTGCTGTGTTCCGCCAGCTGCACGTCCACTTTCGTCGCCTTTGCATGGCGCAGGACGTTGGTGAGAGCTTCCTGCAGAATCCTGAAGAGCGCTGTCGACCGTTCTGCATCCAGGGCAAGATCCGGTGGGTCAACGGAAATCCTGCAGCGGATCTTCGTTCTCTTCTGGAATTGCGCAACAGCCCATTCGGCTGCAGCGCCTAGCCCGAGGTTGTCCAGTAACGTCGGTCGCAGATCGGAAGATATTCGCTGCACCGAACGGATTGCGGAGTCGATCATTGCGGTCATCGACTTCGACTTGTTGAGGAGATCCGATTCAGCGGGGGGCAGTCGCCTCTGGATGATCCCCAGGTCGAGCTGGAGAAGCGAAAGTTCCTGTCCCAACTCGTCGTGAAGGTCCCGGGCAATGCGCTTACGTTCTTCTTCGATAACTGTCCGGGTCCGTCGGGAGAGCTCACGGAGCTGCTCGCGCGACGTGTGAAGGTCCTCTTCGGCGCGTTTGCGTTCTGTCAGCACGGCAACGTAGTTGGCCAACCCCTCGATCCATTGACCTGTTTCTTCCTTGATCTCGACGATCTCCGTGTGGGCAAGGTTCAGACATCCGAAGATCTTTCCTCCAACCTTCATGGGATAGCCGACGAAGGTCTGCGCGTGCGTTTGGTGGAGAACCTTGCCGCGGTATTCGGGGTGGCGCGATATATTCGTAATGATGAGAGGCTTCCCGGTCCGCACGACGATCCCGGAAAGCGTTTTTCCCAACGGCAGTTCCATGGATAGACGAGACGTTTTCGCACCGGCACCCATCAGGCCGTGAAGAACGATCGTCTCTCGCGCTTCATCAACAAGGGCGATCACGGCAATCGGGAATCCCGTCGCCGAGCGGATCTCGTTGACGATATCGCGGTACGATTCCTCGAGTGAACGGGTCGAGAGAGCGATTTGCGAAAGCCGGTGGAAGGTGAGCAACTCCCTGTTTCGCCTGACGAGAGTCTCCCTGCTTCGCAAACGTCGCGTGATGTCCCGGGCCACGGCCACAAGACCGACCACCGTACCATTCTCGCTCTTATAGGGAGAGACGTTCAATGATACGTTGAATCGCTGATCGGTTTTCCCCCTGCACATTGTCTCAAACTGGCGGATCTCTTCCCCGCGGCGCACTCGCTGGAGCATCCGGTGCGCCTCGCGGAGATGCTCATGAGCGATGATCCGCGAGATTGGGTTCCCCTTGATATCTCCAGCCGTCCAGCCGAAAAGCCTTTCCGCGGCCGAGTTCCAGCTGACGATGGTCCCCTGGCCATTCAAGCCGATGATCGGGTCATGGGAGGTCGCCATGAGGGTTGACAGGAAGGAGGGTGCGTGTTCCGCTTCGCCACGCCGCGTGCGCGCTTTCGAAGACCTGGGATTCATAACCATGTGGTCCGATGGGTTTTGATCAACCGTCGGTCAAGAAATATATGTGAACCCCCATAGAAATACAAAGCAGGTTTTGACTCGTCCCTTTTCCACGCTGTCCATGACCGTTAGCTGCAAACTGCCAGACGCCATTGATGTCGTATTGCTCTGGCATTCGAGGAATACTCTTCTATTTTGAACTATAGCAGCGGCGCTCCATAACAATCACGCGGAGAAGACTCAGTGTCTCAGGAAAGGCTTACTGCGGTTCTCTTGTGGTCATGCCCGGATAGGAAGGGACTTGTCGCTCTTATGGCGGAGTTCCTTTCGAAGCACGGAGGGAACATCCTCGACCTTGACGAGCATGTGGACCGGGAAGAGAGCATGTTCTTTCTCCGGGTGGCATGGGACATGACGGAATTCACTATTGCACCGGACCGGTTGCCGGCGGCGATTGACCCGTTGGCGAAAGAATGCGCCGCGCAATGGTCGATACGGATGGGCAACGAACTGCGTCGGCTCGCGATCTTCGTCTCGCAGCATGACCATTGCCTGCAGGAAATCCTGTGGCGCCAGCAACTCGGAGAATTTCGGGCGGAGATCGCGTGCATCATCTCCAATCATCAAGACGCTGCATCGCTAGCCGAGCGCTATCACATTCCCTTCCATTGTTTCCCCATTGCGCATGCGAACAAGGCCCAGCAGGAGACGCAAGAACTCGAACTGCTCAAGAAGAGCAACGTCGATACGATCATTCTTGCCCGGTACATGCAGATCCTCTCCCCGGAATTCATCCGACTCTACCCGCAGAGGATCGTGAACATCCATCACTCCTTTCTGCCGGCGTTTGCCGGCGGCAATCCCTACCGGCAGGCGTACGATCGCGGAGTGAAGATCATCGGAGCGACGAGTCATTACGCCACCGATGTGCTCGACGAGGGCCCGATCATCGAACAGGACATCATCCGCATTTCCCACAAGGATTCCCTCGACGATCTGATCCGCAAGGGTCGGGACCTGGAGCGACTTGTTCTGGCCAGGGCGTTGCGGTTGCACCTGGAAGACCGCGTCCTAGTGCACGGGCGGAAGACGGTGGTGTTTGACTGACGGAGACAACTCCTTCGCGAGAGGCGGAAAAACCCACTCCGGGGGGATCAGGCGGTCGAGCATGGCAATGTCTGTGGTGGTCAGGTAGGTGCTCCCGACGACAAGAGATGCGTTGGTCCACCCGAACCCTTCACGCGTAAGATAGGAAAATGTGGTGCCGACATTGCCGTATTCGGCGAACACCTGTGATGACCTGATAGCGACATCATACTTCTCCGCGATCGTGCCGTTGTAGTTGCACGCGTTTACGGTGATCGTATACAGCCAGCGATAAGCAAGGTCGCGTGCAAGACCGGCGTAACCATATCGACGGAGTCCTGCCCAGACCAGCATCTGGTGAGGGGCCCATCCGAACGGGTAATCCCACTGGGTCTGCGGGTGCTCTGCCGTTATTGGTCCTCGCGAGAGCTCTGTCGAACCGACGATGCCTCCAGGCATCGACAGGAGGGGCAACGCGCTCCGGACCAGCCTTTTCGCCTGTTCCGGACTGCACAGTCCTGCCCACAGAGGATAAAGAGTCGTGGCACTGACAAAGTGCGTCGGCTTTCCTTCGGCATAGTTGTAGTCGAAGAACAACCCATCCTTCTCATTCCAAAGATACTTCATCATCAGGCTCTTGCGGTGCCGGGCGGCTTGTTCGAACGACTTCGCGGTCGCAAGAGTGCCATCGTCGAGCTCGAACGTCCCGCCGAATTCCGTGGAGATGGTCGATGCCAGGTCCGACTCTATCTTGAACAAGAGCGAGTTCAGATCCACCGTGACCAGCTCTGCGCAATCATCCAGGAGCCGGTAGCTTGCGTCGTGGCCCGACTCGCGCATGCTGCGGTCGTCCTTGAAGAATCTGTCGAGTTCTGGTATTGCAACCGTGCCGCGACCATACGCGCTTTCGAGTTCCTTTGCGGTTTCATGTCGCGGCGCGGCAAAGCGCGCAAACACGGCATCGTACCTTCCCGGCTCGACTTCGGGAGGGGGCCCGTTGCCCGTATCGAAGTACCTGCTTAATCCCGTTGCGGTGAGATGGTCCGGTCCCATCCAGACCGTGCGGTACTCCTGAATCGCGGCCTGCACACCGCGTGCGAGCCATTGGTGCGTCGCGGCGTTCTTCGGGAGCTTCCGATAAACGGCCAGGAGCATGGAGGTCAGGAACGGCGGCTGTGAACGTGTGAGATAGTACGTCCGGTTCGCGTTAAGGATCTTGCCGTAGTGATGGATCTCATACACAAAATTGTCCACCATCGAGCGCGCGAGTTCGATCTTGCCATCGTGGAGGAGCCCGAGCGTGATGAAGTAACTGTCCCACCCGTACATCTCGTTGAATCGCCCGCCGGGGACGACGAACGGAATGCCTTCCACGCTCCCTCCGCTTGTCGCCCGCAAACCTAAACTGAGGATTCCCTCTCTTCCCTGAAGGCCTTCAAGAAACGAGGGGGTAACCTGTGCGGGAATCCTCACCACCTTCATGTTCAAGGGGGGGTCCTTCCCGGCCAGAAGGAAGAAGTAATCGTACGCCAGGGAATCGTTTGACGGGACATAGATGTAGTGATTGCCGTCGATCGTCGTGCTCTTTTCGTCCTTGAGTATCGCTGTAATGCCCGCGGCGTCAATTCTCCGAGTGAGCCCATCCCAGTAGCGCTCCTTGATGCAACGCATCTGGTGATCAAACGGCAATTCGAAAACATCGTCGAGAGAGAGTTGCGTGGAGTCAACGTGTGCATCCTCCGCGATCGTCAGCAATGCGAGGAGATTCGCGAGGTGGTACGTCCCCGACACTTCGTAGCGCCCGCCGTGCAATCCCATCAACCAGAATCGCTTGTCGCCACGAAGCGTCCCTGAAATATGCGGGTCGTCGATCGTGATACGCTTGTCTCCGTCCGTGTCTTCGTCGAAGAGAAGCGAGTCGACTGCGGACTTCACCCGGACGGAAATCACCTCGTGCGATTGTGCGAGGACCCGGAGGTGGACCCCCGCAAGGAGAAGAGCGAGGATGGGAATGAGCGATCGAACAGGGAAGAGAGACGAACGCATGGTCGGTCAGTGAGGTTTAAGACTTGCCCGTGCCGGGGTCTCGACAAGATCGTACGTCCTGCCTCGCGCATAAAGTCCTAATACCGAGACTTCGGTGATCTCGCGCGGGAGCACAGGTTTGTCTGGCAGGTCGAATCCCTTGCGAGAGAGTCGTAGGCCGCAGTACCAGAAAAGAACCTTCTGAAGGAGCCTGCCTACGCTGCTCAGGAGATTTGTGGATGGGCTTTGCGGTGCCTCTTCAAGGATATTGAACGTCCCACGGCGGAACGGGACATAGCGGGAACCATAGAGCATGTCGTAGAGATCACGGTGGCCGATGGCGGCAGCCGCAAAGGGTTTCAGTGTCGCGCTCATCCTCACTCCCGGATCATGATGGAGCTCAGTCGACAGCACGTTCTGAAGATCATTGGAGACAACATCCGGCGGAGCAGAGAACCCGATCGGGAAGAAGATCAGCGGCTCAACCGTCCCGAATGTGGGATCCGGCACTTGCTCGTATCCGGATGCATCCTCTGACTGGCATCATAGGCAATCGCGAACTTGGACGCAACCCCACGTCGACCGAAACCCCATGTCCGATCCGGTAGCGTTAGGTGGAACAATCGTAGCGAACGCGGCCCGTCCGGAAATCGGCCGTCATGGAAGGACGGGCGATTTCACGTGCACGTGCAGAGCGACCAAGCACATTGCGCCACGAACAGACGCCAACAAACACTTCGAAGGTTTGCGCCCTTCTTGTGAGGCCCCTCGCAGCAACACTGAAAGATGAGAGCGCCGACCCTTGATCCTCCTGGCGACTTTGTGGACCTCCACCGATGATTCAAGCGCGGGGAATCCCCTCGCCGCGGCGTTGGATCGCGCTCACCAGTGCTGAAAGCACGCAACAGTTCCCTGAACAGGTGCGGTCGCACAACCCAATCGGGACGGCGTCAAGATCATGGAGTTTCAGTGCATATTCGACTA
>DATJPR010000089.1:0-14527 GCA_035506295.1 Bacteroidota bacterium
ATCCACATCGGCAGTGAGGAACAGCTCAAGATCGATCGGCGGCTTCTGCGTCAGTTCGCCGAGCATGCCAGAGAAAACTAAGGGGCTGAGCCGCCAACCATGAATCTGCCATTTCTAGCCCTTCTTGGGAAGTCTGACTTCCTGGTCTGACTTAATAGTCTGTCTTAATAGTCTGACTTATATTTGAGCCGGCCTCATCTCGACAACACTAATGTGGCCTGAACGGCGATTGCACAGCTCGCTGCCCAGGCCACGATCAGTTGATTACTTCGCATCCTTCTTCGCGCTCGCCGCCTCCGCTGCCGCGGTCCACGGGGGAACAACCTGGTTCGTTCGAGCATACGCGATCGACTGGCCCAGATGCTCGTGGAGATGGCCGAGTTCCGTCATAATGACCATCCTGTACGAAACGGTGTACCCGAACATCTTCGTAGTCTTCTCAAGGTCATTGTCGGAAAGTCCGCTGATGGTCGTCCGGACGAATTCAAAAGACGGCGCGAGGTTCTTCACCGCATCGTCCTTCGACGTGGCGGTCTTCTCCATGCCGGGATCCATCTTCATAGCCGGCTTCGCACCAAGGAAGCCCATGAACATGTAGTTCGCTCCAGTGATGTGCGCGAACACCTCTCCAACCGATCGGACGCCATCCCCGGGACGCCAGCTGTACTTCTCGGCGGGCACGGCCGATGCGAGGTCCTCAAACTTCTTCTCCAGCTGCGCCAAATCCATCAACGCCTCGGCCCGGAAGCCCTTCTTCGGAGCATCCATCTTCATCGCGTCGCCTTGAGCGCGAGCGAAATCCGTCAGAACTCCCGTCAAAAGCATGACCGCCACCAACCCGAGACATTTCATAGTTCCACGCATGCTGCCCTCCGCGAAATTGAATGATGGATGTGAAGTTTCCCCAAACACCGTGACGATGCGACTGGTGCTTCAACGACAGAGAGCCATGTTGAAGTTCCGCGGAGAAGGCGGGCATTCCGTGAATGGTGGCTGGCTCCGAAATCAGTGCAGCAAGAACAATTTGTATTCCGGGGGATGTCCCGGGGCGAATTTGACGCCGGGTGCAGGATAGTGAAATAAGTTGAGGAGGCGCTTGAAAAGACTGGCGTCCCGTCCTTCGATCGGGAGCGCTTCGAGATTGTAGTCGAAACTCAGGTTGTAGGTCCGTGTTGTGAGATTGTCCTCCGCGCCGAGCCCGAAGGCAATCTGCAGCACCGACGGCCAGTACGGTCGCACGCTCTCCGGCAGGAGGTTCTTGACATTGGCCGACATCCAATAGATATGATACACATAGAGATCGTTGATCTTGAAGCTATGATGCTTCATCGGGTAGTACAGACTCCACTTCAGATCAAAATTCTGCAGGAATGGAATCTTCGTCTGAAGGATGCCGTATGTTATTCCGATACAGTTGAAGGTGACGTCACGGAAATCGAACCCATACTCACTGAACCCGTCGCCAACCTCCACCATGAACCCGTGAAACGTGGCAACTCCTGCTGCCCACCAGAACGCCGTGGAAGAATCGTGCCCACCCCAGAGCAACACATTGTGCATGGATGTATACAGCGCATATCCCGTGTACATGTGCCCGATCTTGTCCACCCCGAGCCCGCCAAACCACGGCGCATTCCACCAGTGAAACGGTCGATAGTCGTTCACCCACCAGACACCGGCGGAGTAAACCATCGTCCCGCCGGCGATGCCGATTGCGCCCATCCGGGCGACGTTGTATCTGGACCAAAACGTGTGCCCTTGCTCGACGGCCGACGAGTCCTGGCATACCGAATCGGGTTTCGAGAGTTCCGGCCGTGCGGGAACAATCGTCGGAAGAAGAAGCAGCAATGCGAAAAAGGTTGCGGGGGAGCGATGCGTCGCCGGACGAGGTCCGTGGAGATTGTTACAATGCCCCATACAAGTATTCCTGGCTGTTCATGGTCATTCGGCACAACAGGAGATTAGAAGTCGAGAAACACACCGATCAGGCTCGATGTCAGCGTCTGATCGTAGAACTGTCCGCGTTCATCCGCGCCTGTCCGGTATGTATAGGCGAGACGAAGACCTCTCGGTCCCTTCTGCACGAGGCGAAGTCCGACTTGATAGCTTTGCGTCGAACGCCACGCCACCTCCTGCCTGAGCTTGATGTCGATCGCTCCGTACAGATCCATGCCTGAACACAGCGGCAAGTTTCCGAATTCACTTCCCCCCTCCAGAATGCAATGCCCGTCCCTCACAGGGATCGTGAAGTAATCGATCCTTGCACCGCCGTATGCAAATCCACCGATCGCCGGGAGAGAATACGCCGCAAACAGCGGTATGTAGTCCTTCGCGTAGTTGATCGAGTGGTGCCCTAGCGCTTCGATGCCGTCATCGGCGAGATGCGCGCTGTAATGTCCCCACCCGGTCCGCACGGTGAGCGCATCGGAAACGCGGATGTCAACGGGAAGGTCGACAAAAAAATCCACCGTCAATGCATCAAGGACATCCGGCTGACGGATGAAATTGCCGTAGACCGTGGCGCCGACGCTGAACTGGAGCGGGAGGCGGCCGATCATTGTCTCAAAGAGACGTTGTGAACCCCCGATGCTCCCGACGATTCTCTTCGAGTCAAGGTCCTTGCTGAGCGACATTTGTTGACCGGTGCCATCCGCGACGAGCTTCGGGAAGAGCGGCATTTCGGGAAACCAACGGAATTCGCCTGACGAGTCCTCCGCAAGACCTGCGTTCACGACCGCATGGGCGGCGGGGGAAAGAGTGAACACAAGAAGGAGAACGCAGGGAAACGACAGGCGGATGTTCATGGCGTCTTTCTTTTCCCTGGACGCGCCACGGGTTTCTTCTTTGGAGCGGCCGGCTTGAGCTTTTCTTCCGCTAACGCGGAGACGGCATCGATGAGCCATGAGAAGCTCTCCGCACCGATCGAATAGTAGTCGGCGTCCGGCACGGGGTTCAGGAGATCGATCGCGTATGGAATCCCGCCGCGGATGGCAAATTCGAGGACGTTAATGTCGTATCCGAGAATCGGCGTGAGAGTGCCACAGGCGTCCAGAATTTTCTTCCTCGCACCGTCATCGAGCGCCGGCTCCCCGCCAATGTAGCGGTGGTCCTGGGGTTGCCGGGGATCGTACCGCATGATCCGAACGTTCTTCTGGCCAACGCAGTAGCAGCGGACGTAGTCGTCGAATACAATCGCCTGCTGAAGCAGCATGACGCGATCGCCCGTCTGATCGTACGCGGCGAAGAACTCGGTTTCGTTATACACCTGAGAAACCATTTTCGGATCGCCACCGCGAAGGGGCTTCAGGAAGGCCGGAAATCCGATGTGCGAAAAGATTTCCTTCCAGGGAAGAGGATATTCCAGGTTCCGCATCGACGGGGCGGTTGCCCCCGGCGGATGGGATTTTGAAGGAAGGGCCACGGTTTTCGGGATAGCGACACCGGCATTTACCGCGCGGCAATAGGTGAAGAACTTGTCATCCGCGGTCATCCGGAACGGATCGTTCACGACAATCGTGCCCCGCAGCGCTGCGTTCTTCAGGTAGGGGCGATAGTACGGGATGACATGGGAAACGCGATCGATGATCAGATCATAGCCGGAGGGGAGATCGATTCGCGTCGCGCCGACCTTCACCGGCTCCGCGCGGAGCTCCGCATCCATACCGTTGATGTGATCGACCAGCGCAGGCGGAAACGTGTTCTCCATCCCGAACATGATCCCGATGCGTTTCATGACTGATCCCTGCAATGATGATGGGGGCGTCCTTGTTGCGACCGCCGGACACTCGCTGGTCGAAACATGATTGGATATGGTAGAGATTTGGGAGTGGAGAATCAAGGTTGAGGCGGGTTTGGGTGTCATCGGAATTTTCGGTATACTGAATTTCAACACTCGACACTCGGAGATTCAGACATGAAAGGTCTGCGGGAGCGTCTCGCGCAAAACGAAGTGGTGGTGTTTGACGGCGGCGTGGGGACCTATCTGTACGAGAAGGGGATTTTCATCAACACCTGTTTCGATGAGCTGAACCTGACGAACGCCGACCTCGTCTCGTCGGTGCATCGCGACTACGTCCTTGCAGGCGCCGATGTCGTGGAGACGAACACGTTCGGCGGCAATAGGTTCCGCCTTGCTCCCCATGGACTTGAGAAGAAGGTGTACGAAATCAACAGGCGCGGCGCCGAGATTGCCAAGGGCGCAGCCAAAGGAGGAGCCCTCGTCGCGGGCTCCGTCGGTCCGCTCGGCGTTCAGATCGAACCGCTCGGGAAACTTTCTTTCGATGAAGCAAAGGAGGTGTTCAAGGAACAAATCCACGGACTCCTCGACGGCGGGGTTGACCTGATCATCTTCGAGACCTTTTCCCTGATCCCGGAAATCGTCCAAGCCGTTCGCGCGGCAAAGGAGCTTGACGGCGCGATCCCCATCATTGCCCAGGTTACCGTCAACGACGATGGCCGGCTGCTCAGTGGAGCAGGGCTCGATGCGTTTGTTCACGATGTCGCCCCGCTGGGGGTCGATGTTGTGGGGATGAACTGCTCCGTGGGCCCGAAAGCCATGCTCGACGCCCTCGAGCAATTGAAGGGACTGACGGTACTCCCGATGTCGGTGCAGCCGAACGCCGGTCTCCCACAGAGCGTTGGTGGAAGAAATCTCTACCTGATGTCTCCGGAGTATCTGGCGGAGTATGCGAAGCGGTTCATCCAGACAGGCGCCGCCATCGTTGGCGGATGCTGCGGGACAAACCCCGAACATATCAAAGCGATCCGGCGCGCAGTGTCGGCGCTCCGTCCGTCGCTGAGAATGGGCTCGACGAAGGCCGATCTGAAAGTTGAAGCTCCGGCGGCGGTCACAGTTGCGCCGTTCAAGGAAAAATCCCGGCTCGCGAGCAAGCTGGAGCGCGAGGAATTCGTGACCCTTGTCGAGCTCGTGTCCCCGCGCGGCGTATCGCCGTCGAAGGAGATCGACAAGGCCAGGGTCCTGCATCGTTTCGGCATCGACGCGATCAACATCCCTGACGGTCCGCGGGCATCCGCGCGCATGTCGGCGCTCGCGCTGGCGGCACTCATGCAGCGCGAAGTAGGGATCGAGGCGGTTCTCCATTTTGCCTGTCGCGACCGCAACGTGATCGGGATGCAGTCCGACCTGCTCGGCGCCTGGGCGCTCGGCCTCCGCAATATCCTTGCGATCACCGGTGATCCGCCGAAACTGGGTACGTACCCTGATGCGAAAGCGGTCTTCGACGTCGATGCCATCGGCCTGACGAACCTGATCAATCGCCTCAATCACGGGCTCGATCTCGCCGGGAATTCCATCGGTGAGCCGACGGCTTTCAGCATTGCGGTCGGCGTGAACCCCGGCGCGATCAATATGGATGAAGAATTGCGGCGGCTCGATTGGAAAATCGAGGCCGGCGCGGAATACCTGATCACGCAGCCGGTGTTCGACCTGGCAATCCTGGAGTCCTTCCTGCGCCGTATCGAGCACGTGAAACTGCCGCTCCTCTGCGGCATCTGGCCGCTGATCTCCTATCGCAACGCGGAGTTTATGAACAACGAAGTCCCCGGCGCCCACGTGCCGAATGAAATTCTCGAGAGGATGAAGAAGACGACGACGAAGGAGGAGGGCTTTGCAGAAGGCGTGGCGATCGCTCGTGAAACGTACGAACACGTCCGCCGTGAGGTCGCCGGTGTTCAGCTTGCGGCGCCGATGGGACGGATTGAGGGGGTATTTTCGATTCTGGGGGAATGATCGACGCCGGCTATTTCTCGAGCAGGCGGTCGTACACGAGGCGGTCCCTCTCCGTGAAGACCACGAACCGCACTTCCTCGATGCCTGAAGCTTCACGCAACGAGGTCTTCACGGTGTTGATGGCGATGCGTGCGGCTTCCTCCAACGGATAACCGTATGCGCCGGTGCTGATCGAGGGGAACGCGATGCTTTTGATGTTGTGGTGCTTCGCAAGCTGAAGACAGTTCCCGTATGCGCGTTCGAGAATGATCGCCTCGCCGTTCTTCCCTCCCTGCCACACCGGTCCCACCGTGTGAATGACGAATTTGGCCGGCAGGTTTCCGCCGGACGTTATCACGGCTTCGCCGGGGGGACAGCCTCCTTTTTCCCTCCTGATGACGATGCACTCCTCCAGGATCAGCGGTCCACCTGCGCGGTGGATCGCCCCGTCGACACCGCCGCCTCCCAGGAGCGTGCTGTTCGCCGCATTGACGATCGCATCAACTTTCTGCTCGGTGATATCGCCTTGGAGAAGAGTGATCCGGGTGCTCATTGCGAAGAACTCTCCACGGTGTGCTACTTCGCGCCAGAATTCCGTGACGGTCGACACACGTCCACACGGTGACAGCCGTGTGGATATACCTGAGAATATACGAATTCGATTCGCGAAATCCCATCGGGTCATCGCACAGACAAACTGTTGACGATGTTCCTGCGTGGCGCGGCTCACGCATGTCTGTTCATGTGTGTCGACATTCTTGCTTTCATCGAGGACTCGATGTACGTTCATCCATGCGCACGGACCTACTCATCGACCTTCTTGGCCTGGTCCTTTTCGCGATTGTCTTGCGTGGTGCGATAGTTCCGAACCTCATCCGTCTCTGTACACTCAGTTCCGGCACCATTCTGTACATCGGACTTCATACGCTGTATCTCCGATGGGTGGCGATGGGTGACGTGTTCGGAAGTATTCAAGAGGACTCGCGATTAGGAATAATCATTGCCGCCGGCATCCTTCTTGTCGTGCTGGTTCGGTTTGCCGCTCTTCCGTTCACGAGTGCGGCCGCTTCCGCAAATTCAGAGGCGGCCAAGGCCAGCCTGCCCCCGGCAGGGTTCCACGTGGGCGTCTGGGTGACCGGCAGCATGGTCTGCCGTGTCCTCGTATTTCGACCTTCCCCGTTCGTCGACGGGAGTGTGCACCTGACGCGCACGGATCTTCCGCTGCTCTTCTTCTGCTCGATGGTGCTTCTTGTTTTTGTGCTCTGGAAGTTGAAGAAGGAGTACGTCGTGAGGGGGCAGGCTGTCCATCTACCGGACCGCAAAGAGCGCTTCATAGAAGATACGACGCGGGAGGCGAAGGCGTTGCAGGTGAAGATCGACAGGCTGCGCGAAGATACCGCTGCCGCCGAACGGCGGTGGGCGACGGCAGTCCTTCAGGAACGCGCGGCAAAGATTTGCGCAGAAAAGCTCGCGCAACAGTTCGCCGAAGCGAGGAAAATGAAAGAGGCGCCGGTGGAACATCCGAGGCCCCTGAGCGTGCGGGAGGCGCTCGCCGTCTTCAATCTCTCGCCCGGATGCACCGTTACAATGTTGAAAGAATCATATCACAGGATGATTCGTATGAACCACCCGGATAAGGTTGCCACCCTGGGCCCGCAATTGCGCGCCGTGGCAGAACACGAGACGAAGAAAATCAACGCGGCATATTCGGTGTTGATTGACTATTTGCTTGCGGCTTCACCCATTTCCGGAGCCAGTCAAACACCGTTTCATGCCACAGTCGACTATCAGCGGGCTTCAACACCCAATGATTTTCGTCAGGAAAATAGAGAAATGTTGATGGGACGCCCTGACGTTGTAACGCGGTAAAGAGCTGCATCGCTTCGGTTTCCGGGATTCGAAAATCGCGACCGCCGTGGATCACGAGTGTCGGCGTTCGGAAATTCCCGGCGGAGCGGTGCGGCGAAAACCTCGCGTATTCCTCAGGCCTGTTCCACGGCGTCCCTCCGTGTTCCCATTCATCGAACCACAGTTCATCCGTCGCACCATACATGCTTTCGAAATTGTAGACCCCATCGTGGGTCACAATTGCCTTGAACCGGTTGCCGGTGTGCCCGAGAAACCAGTTCATCATATACCCTCCGAAAGAAGCGCCTGCCGCACCTTTCCGTGTGCTGTCCACAAAGGAGAAGTGACAAACGGAATCCAGCACACACATGAGATCCGTGTACACTTTCCCACCCCAATCTCCATTGATCCCGTCGGTGAACTTCTGACCGAACCCCGTGCTTCCCCGCGGATTCGGGGCAACAACGACGTATCCCTGCGCCGCCCAGAGAGGAGGGTTCCAACGGTACGACCACGAGTTGCCCCATGAGCCTTGCGGACCGCCGTGGACCAGCATGATCAACGGGTATCGCTTCGAAGAATCGAAGCCCGGCGGGACGAAGAGCCACGATTGCACGCGCGCGCCTTCAGCCCCGGTGACCCAAAACACCCGAGGGGCAGGAAGGTCCAGTTGCACGAACACGGCATCGTTGATATCGGAGAGCTTCCGCTCAAGCTTGCCGTCCGTCTTGACACTATGGATCTCCGCAGGGCGGGTTGCACTGGCCTGGAGAAAATACAGCGTCGCGCCGTCCGGACTCACGGAGAGTGCATAGTTGGTCTTCTCGCCGATGACATTGCGGATCTTTGGATCATGGAGTGAGATCGCAACGATCGGAGCGTTTGCCTGGACATCCGCGTCGACGTAGAGCGTGCGGCTGTCAGGAGACCAGACCGGAGATCCCATGGGTGCATCGAAATCCGCAGTGAGGCTTCGGATCGCGCCGTTGCTGCGGTCATAGAGCATCAGTTCCCAACGATCACCTTCGTAATCGGGACGGCGCTGGGCGCGGTAGGCGATGTACCGGCCATCCGGGGAATACCGCGGATACCCGTCGGCCGCGGGGTTTGTCGTAATCTGGCGGCGGACGCCATCGCTGATGGAGATCGTGTAGATGTCATGGTTGGTACGCCACGCTTCTTCATGGGGCGGAGTCGGGGTTGCGGTGTAAGCAAGCTCCTTGCTGTCGGGAGAAAATGCGAAGTCGATCCCTCCCGAAAATGTCGAGGAGGTCGGGACGGCGTCGCGATCGCCGGGCGTGAGGTCCCTGGGACTTCCGGACGGGAACGGCTGAACAAAGAGATGGATCCGCTTTCCGTCCACCCACGTGTCCCAGTGTCGGTAGAGAAGGTGCGTGATGATTTTTGCTTTCACCCGGCCGTGTTCGAGCTGGTCGAGTCGGACGGCATTCAACGAATCACTTTGCCGAAAAGGAAGCTCCGAATATTCCGGGAAGACCTCCGATACGTAGGCAACCCAGGTGCCATCAGGAGAAACGACGGGCTGAGTTGCGCCTGAGGAGAGCGTGGTGATTTGCTGGAGACCGGATGCCTCCGGCGAAATTCTCCACAGCTGGGAGGTCCCGGATCGGCTGGATTCGAAAAGGATCCATTTTCCGTCCGGTGTCCAGGTGGGATGATGGTCCGACCCGGCGCCGCTCGTCAGTTGATGGAGGCCCTTCCCGTCGGTTCCGACCAGCCAGAGATCCGCGATGTTCTTGTTCTTCGCGGTGTCCACAACGGTGAGTGTGAAGGCGATCCACCGCCCGTCGGGAGAAAGCGACGGATCCGAGATTCGCTTCATGGCGAAGAGATCATCGATGACCATCGGCCGGCGTGCATGAGCCGGAGCTGCCGCAAGGGCGAGCGCGCCGATGATGAAGAGCAAAGAGCGACGGAGTGTCATTGGAGCAATTGCCCGGGAGGTTATTTCTGAAAGTTCTTCCACATCATCGATTCGACCGGCTTGTCGGTCCGCTGATTGTATTTGGCGGTGGACTTTGCGTCGTAGGGCGTCGCCACGGTCCCTGATATCTCGAAGTAGATCAGTTGGCCGATCGGCATGCCGCGATAGATTCTCACGGGCTGCTTCACGGAAATCTCGAGCGTCCACGTATTGCAGAACCCGACGTCGCCCTTGCCCGCAGTCGCGTGGATGTCGATACCCAGCCGGCCGATGCTGCTCTTTCCCTCCAGGAACGGAACATGGGCGTGCGTTTCCGTGTATTCCTCCGTGACACCGAGATAGAGACGGTGGGGGAGAAGGATAAGCCCTTCGTCGGGAATGATGAAATGGTCCACTTCGTTATGGACCTTCGCGTCGAGGATGTCGTTGCGGTAGACCGCAAGCGCCTTCCCGAGATGGACGTCGTAGGAATTGGACCCGAGGTAGGAACGATCGAACGGCGAAATCACGATCGTGCCTTTGGCCATTTCTTCGAGGATACGAGTGTCGGACAGTATCATAGCATCAGTCTTGAATTATCATCAGTGGCCAGTGACCAGTGGATGGTGGTCAGTGTCATTGGATTCGCTCACAGTCCCAAAGTCCCCCGCTCTCGCGCTCCCCCACTCCCTCCATCTCCCATTCTCCCCCCCTCTCCTTGCCCTACCTCGTCTTCTCCCCACACTCCGGGCAGAACTTTGCATTCGGTGCCAGCTTTGCTCCGCATTTCTTGCACTTGTCGGCTTCGAGTTTTGCGCCGCACTCCGGACAGAACTTTGCGTTCTGGGCAAGAGGCGCCTGACAGCTCGGACACGTCGCCCTGATGCCTTCACGCCAGTGTGCAGTGTCGAGCTTCTTGTCCTCTTCCGCCATCGATGCATGCGCCCAGATCTCTTCAACCGATTTGCTGGCCTGGGCGGCTGCCATCTCCACGCCGAGGTCCGGCGCGCATTGCTTGCAGAGTCCCTTTTTATCGTTCCAGCAACTCTTCTTGCACACCCAGGTCGAACAACGGGGGCATTGTGAGAACTGCGGTTTGATTTCTTTCGTAGCTTCGGCGAATGCCGTATCGTGGGACTTCTTGTAGGATGCCGACTTCACACGGTCGCCGATATCCGCCGCGGTGCCGAAGATCCCTCCGAAAATCCCGCTTGCTGCGTCAAGAGCGCTCGACAAGGTCCCGGTCACCGACGATTTGAATTCTGTCCGGTACCCCGTGCCGCAACGGTTGCAGTGGAACTCAAATTGAAATCCGTTTTCGTTGCTCAGGTCGCTGTAGTTATTGACGAACTCGATGTTCTCGCTCATGATTGTTTCTCCGGACGATGATGAGGTGGCGCGGAAATGGGATAGTACGATGCAAGGATGCGCACAACGACAATGCTCAGGACGATAGCTCCCTGGCGGTACGTCGAATGCTGTCCCACGCGGCAGCGACATGGCGGCGTTCAACGGATGTCTGACCGATGACCAGCCGCAACGCCGTCCTGCCGTTGAGCTTGGTGTGGGTAAGGTAGAGCCTCCCGGTGGCGTTGAGCCGATCCATGAGCTCCATATTCAGCGAGTTCAATTGCCCGTCTCCATGAACCGAGACCGGCTTGTACCGGAAGCAGACGACATTGCACCACACGGGAGCCAGAATCTCGAAATCCGGTTCCTTCTCCATCGCCTGCCGCAGTTCCTGTCCCATTCGGATGTGCTCCCGCACCATCGACCGGATTCCCTCGACGCCGTAGGTACGGATGACAAACCAGAGTTTCAGAGCACGGAATCGCCTGCCGAGCTGGATGCCCCAGTCTCGATAATTGTTGACGTGTTGCTTCTCGCGCGTCTTCAGATACTCCGGAAGAATCTCGAACGTTCTCACCAGCGCCTCTCGATCCCGGACGAAATATGCCGAGCAATCGAAATTGGTGAACATCCACTTGTGGGGGTTGAACACGAACGTGTCGACCGATTCCATACCATCGAGGAGGTGTCTGAATTCGGGAAGGATGAGCGCTGTCCCGGCAAACGCTGCGTCGACATGGAGCCAGAGACCGTGACGCTTTGCCACCGCGCCGATTTCTTTCAACGGATCCACCGCAGTGGATCCCGTGGTGCCGAGCGCATCGATGACGCACAAGGGGACAAAACCCGCTCCCTTGTCCTGTTCGATGCGACGCTCCAGAATGTCCGGCCGCATGGCGAAGGCTTCATCGACGTCAATCTTGCGGAGGTTTTCCCGTCCGATCCCGGCGATCCGTACGGCTTTCTCGACCGATGAATGGGCTTCGACGGAGCAGTATACGGTAAATGTATCGGCCGGGGAGAATCCCCGGCGGTTGATCTCGTGGCGGGATCGCTCCTCGCGCGCTGTAAGGAGAGAGCAAAGAGTCGATGTCGATGCCGTATCTTGAATGACGCCTTCCCATGCTGCCGGCAAGCCGAGCATTTCCCGTAGCCACTGCATCATCCGTTCCTCGAGTTCGGCGGCGGAGGGCGAGGTGATCCAGCTCATGCATTGGGCGCCCAGCGCTGCGGTGAGCATCTCTGCATAGATCGATGGCGGGCTCGAATTCGCGGGGAAGTATGCGAAGAACGACGGATGCTGCCAGTGCGTCATCCCGGGGAGAATAATGGATTTGAAATCGTTGAGCAGCGCGTCAAATGGTTCCCCTGTCAACGGAGGAGAATCCGGGATCTGGGTTCGTATCCGGCCGGGCTGGACCTGTGAAGCCACAGGATAGCGTTCGATCCCTTCCAGGTAGTCGGCGATCCAATCGACGATCTCGTGCGCATGCGCTCGGAATTCGGGATCCATGTGTCAGTGCTTCTGTGAATGTTTGGTGAGGTTCGCAAGCTTGGCGTCGACGAGCGCATACACGCTGTTCTTCGGTGCGAACGTGCCGTCTTTATGTTGTTCGCCTGCCGGACGGCCGGTGAGAATCTCGATCCCCTCATCGATGGTATGCACTGCATAGATATGGAACTTCCCCTCGCCGACCGCCTTCACGACGTCGTGCCGGAGCATGAGATCGCGGACATTCTGATGAGGGATGATGACGCCCTGTGCGCCGGTCAGGCCAAGCGCTTTGCACACATCGTAGAAGCCTTCGATCTTGAGATTGACGCCGCCGATGGGTTGGATCTCTCCGTGTTGATTGACGGAGCCCGTCACCGCGATGTCCTGCCGAAGCGGAATTTCCGAGAGGCTTGACAGGAGGGCGTAGATTTCCGTAGATGAAGCGCTGTCCCCGTCGACGCCCGAATACGATTGTTCGAAGGCAATGCTCGCGCTCAGCACGAGCGGCTTTTTGCGGGCAAACTTGCCGAGCAGGTATCCCGTCAGGATCAGCACACCTTTGTTGTGCGTCGGTCCGCTCAGGTCGGCCTCCCGTTCAATGTTGATGATCCCGGCGCGTCCCATGCCTGTCCGCGCGGTGATGCGTGTCGGCCTGCCGAACTCGAACTCGTTCGACATGTAGACCGACAGGCCGTTCACCTGCCCGACCGCCGTCCCTTTGGTCAGGATCATGAGCGATCCTTCTTCGATCATCTCCTGGATCTTGTCTTCGATCATTTTCACGCGGTCGAGGCGTTGTTCGACCGACTTCCGGATGTCCGCGCCGGAAATCGTTTCGGCGCCGCGAGACTTGGTCCAGTGGTTCGCCTCACGGAGGATATCGGCAAGGATGCTGAACCGCGTGGAGAGTTTGTTTTGCCTGCCCGAAATTCTGGCGCCTTCCTCCACCAGCTCGGCGATGCCTGACGCCTCGAGCGGAAGAAGATGCTCCGCTTCACAGAAGCTTCTGACGAACGAGGCGTAGCTCTCGATCGACGCCGCGGTATTCGGCATTTCCGTATCGAAGTCCGCGCGCACTTTGAAAATCTTCTGAAAATCCTCGTCGAGTTCGAAAAGCAGCGAGTGAATGTACGCGTCTCCCACAAGGATGACTTTGACGTCGAGGGGGATCGATTCCGGTTTCAGCGCGGAGCTCGCACCGAACAATCCGGATTCGATCGGCTGGATCTCGAGCTGTTTGTTGCGCAGCACCCGCTTCAACATCGTCCAGACGCCGGGTTCGCTCAGGGCGTCCAGCGCGTTGACCACAAGAAATCCCCCGTTGGCGCGCGCCAGAGAACCGGCCTTGATTTGCATGAAGTTTGTGCGCCACACGCCATGCCGGTCAATCACCCGGTCGATGGTGCCGAAAAGATTCTTGAAGCGGGGGTTGGTCTCGATCATCACCGGTGGCCGCTTCGATCCGTTGTTGTCGACGACGACGTTCACCTGGTATTCGAGAAACCCATCCTCCTCCTTGGCTGCAGGAAGTCCGAACATCGAGACCGCCGGTTGCTCCTCCTTGGCTTGGAAGCGTGCAAGGTTGCCGACGATGCTTTTTCGCACTTCCGTGAGATATTCCTTCACGCGGGGAAACGCATAGCGCGCGTTCAGCTCATCAAGCAGCTCATCAACTTCCGGCTCGACCAGCTTCGTGTTGAGGTCGTCGATGGAGTGCTTGGCTTTGCGTTCAATATTCCGCATCTCGCGCATCACGACATCCATCTGGCCTTCAAGCGCCGCAGCGATGCCGAGAATGCGGCGCGCTTCATCCGCGGGAAATTCCCCGGCATCGGCTTTCGCCTGTATTTGCTCGAGGCTTACCGGTGCCCCTTCAACGAGGTAGGCGATCTCCGGACGGGAACCGGGCGTTCCCTGCGCCTGGACGACCTCGAATCCCTTTTCCTTCACCTTTCGTTCGAAGTCGCGCAGGACACTCCGTTGACGATCCTGAAAGTGTTCGAGCATGCTTTTGCGTTGCTGTGCGTACCGCCGGCTTTCAAACACCCCCGGGATGGCCTTCTGCAGGTCGCTGATCAATGACGTCATATCGCGTTTGAACTGCGCGGCTTGACCGGACGGGAGGCTGATCATCCATGGTGAATCGGCATCATGGAAGTTGTGAACGTAGCAAATGTCGTGC
>DATJPR010000090.1:0-16385 GCA_035506295.1 Bacteroidota bacterium
GAGGTATTCCGGGAACTCTGAAGGCTCGCTTCAACCTTTCTCCAGGAGAAGAGTGAACGAAAACCGATTGCCCTTGAACTCTTTCTCGTGAAACCCCGTCTGGCTCGCAAGTTTCAGAATGGTGCTGCGAGACTGGTAATGCGGATCAAGCACAATTTCGGAGATCGCAAGGATCCCTCCTGGCTTGAGAGCGCGATGGATTTCCCGGAGTGCCGCCTGACGATCCGGGATTTCACCAAGCACGGTGGCAAGGACCGCACGATCAATTTCACCTGTCCCGAGCCCGCTTGCTTCAATCGCCGTCTCCCGGAAGTCGATATTCGTAAGACCGACTGCCTTTGCCTTCTCTCTTGCCCGATCCAGCATCCGGCGCTGCATGTCCATGGCCACTACTGCGCCATGTGACCCGACGGCGATTGCGAGCGGGATCGACACTCGTCCCGGTCCGCACCCCGCGTCCAGCACTTTCATCCCCGGCTGTATCTCGAGCTGCTGGATGATGCTGCTTGCATTGTAATTCCTCTGCAGCGGATTCTCCATCTCGACGAGCCAGCTCAGCCAGGACGGGCATGGAAGCGAAGAGCGCCTCGATGATATTCGCCAGACAACTCCGGCGATGATGAACATCAGAAGGAGACCCAGCAGAAGGAGGACGGCGGCAGGCATTGGCGGCTCTTGTGGCTACTGTTGCATCGGTCGAAGGATCTGCTTCGGGAGAAAGCACCCCGGCACATTAGAGCCGAGCGCCCCGGTGCAGATGTTCGAACGTGAATAATGAGACGGAGAGTATCACACACCAGTAGAAGACGAACTCAAAGATCGGCATGACAGCCACCGATAGCGGACTCACCCCCTGAAGCATCGGAGGCCTGTCGATCAGGCCCCGGCTCATCCCCCAAAGATGTGTCGCTGTCCCCCACAACCCGCCGAGGAGGCAAAAAGTCAGCGCCGGACGGCCCGGGAGACGCAACGAGATCCACCAGAACAGGAGCGCGATCACGGTGAACAAGACTGCGTACACGGGCGGGATGACCCAACGCGCCCACACCGGAAAAACATAATGATAGACGGGATCCCAGAAATAGATGCACATCGCCGTCCAGAGAAGCAACCAAAACACTCCCGTTGTGATCAGAAGAAACGGCTTGAGCCGGGTGAAAATCTGCCGGTCCAAACGCCTGACAAGCAGAAATACAAATAGAACGTCGACCAGCGCGAATACGATCGCGCCTTCCCATAGATGACCGGTCGTGACCTTGAGGTCTTCGAACATCACGGTCGCTCTTCCCATTTCCTCGGATGCAAATCCCTGGGTTATCGAACCGGTCGGGAGTCAAGCGGCCGATGCGACGTAGAACGTCGGAAGCGCTACGAAATGATCGGGCAGCATAAATCGATGACGAGGTTCGAGAGATCCGTCGGGCTCGTAAGAAATCGTTCAAGCGCGTGATGTGAGCCCGGGGTGTGGTCGTTCGTCTTGCACCATTGCACGAGTTCCTGCCAACCGTTTGGTATGCTCGATTCCGGATGTCCGCGAACCTCACAGCGAGTCACGGCGTACATCCCGCCCATAAATTCACCGATTCTGATCCCGCCTGCGGGTTCCACTTCCGGACCAACCTTGATCCAGAACTCATAACCGTAACGAGCGCTTGTTGGCGAGGGATACGGATTGTTGAGACCGAATATCGGATGGCCCGTGATGTCATCAAGGAAGCCCTTCGGCTTAGCCCATTCGACCAATGCGTTCCATGCGAGCTCCTCCGGATTGGCGCCGAAGCCGTACGCGCTCGCAATGCGCATTGCGTCAAGACGGACAATCTCGACTTTGGAAGGTGTCATGGCGTCCCCATGAATGGATGAGCAAGACGATGATCATTCCGCCTGTTGCGTCGGCGCCGAGTATCGGGCCTACAGCGCCAGTGATAGAATCTTTGTCCGATCCAGCTAGCGAAAGTGACGAATTGGGTATCACGATCCCGAACCTCACCCTTGACACTCCTGGTCTCCTGGATTTGGGAGTCATTCACGAGGGGATTGTCGTACCGCAGAAGATGGTCGGCTCAAGTGAAAGACTGAACAAGGTTGGAGGTGAAAGCTTCCTGGATCGTCAATATAGAAACGAAGCAAAGGATTGTCAACGGCCATGCGCAGAGCGGGGAATTGCGTGTACGCCTGGTCGGGGAAGCAGCAGGAGGAAAGCAAGTCGGGCGAAGCCGACGGCGACCGACCTGGCTTTCTCCCTGCTGCGCGGATCCTCCCGACCCTGCAGGTGGACTCCGTTACATTGAAGCCAGACCGACTGCACTCGCCGGAAGGCCCGTCGCCTTTCCCATCGCCGTGAGGGCTCCTGAGACCGGATTGACCGCGTACGAGGTGATTGAATTGCCCCCTGCATTGCGGACAAAGAGGATTCGAGAACCGTTCGAAAGGGAGGCGTCGTTGGGGGAAGCATCGCTCGTCGCGGTGACTCCGCCATCGTGCAGCAGGACGAGCGCCCCGCCTCGCCGGATCTGATACCCGGAAATATTGTTCGTCCCCGCGTTTGTGGTATAGGTGAACCGGCCGTCGTCGGTGACCACGACCCAGCATGCCGCAGCCTGACCGTTCTGCACAGGGCCGGTGATGAGATCGAGTCCCCCGGAGAAACCGACACGATAGGAGGTCAACGAGCTGAGTCCCGCCGTTCCTCCAAACGCATCGGACACGATCAATTGTCCGCTCGGCGTGAATTCAAACCCGTAGGGAGTCTGGCCGGTGGAGTTCTGGACATCCGGACCTTGAACTTTACCGTCGAATCCAACGCGATACGTGTCAATCTTGTTGGTGTTCTTCTCCGTGACCACAAGGACTGTTCCGCTGGGGTTGAATTCCACTTGAGCCGGACCGACACCGCTGCCGCTCAATGGCCTGGAGGAACCGTTGATCATTGTGAGGTGGCCTGATGCCGCCCCGCGGTAGCCGGTGATGTTGCCGTCTCCTCCTTCATTCAACACATAGAGCAGGTCGCCATGCACGGTGACGCTTACGGGCATGCTGCCGCCGGAGGCCACCTTGCCGATCAACCTCATTCCTCCCCCCGTTTCCCGCAGGGCCGAGATCTCGTTGCTGCCGGCGTTGACTGCGAAGAACATCTCTCCATGCCTGATGAGAGAACCCTGGCTCGCCAGGGCACCGCCGGATCCCTTCCCCCCGGTGGGAAATTCCCCCCTGAAGGAAAGTGCCCCGCTTTCACCCTGGGAATACCGGAGGATACTATTGCCGGCGGTTGCGTTCGAAAGAGTGTATACCGTGTGCGGCCCATCGAAATGGAATGATGACGCTCCACCCATCGCCACCCCGGGGGCGACGTCCGGTTCCGTCACGGAATTCATCGATGAATGGTTCTGGCAGCCGGCTAACGACAGCGCGGCGACCAGTGCAGCAGCTTGCAGCATCTTGAGATGGTGCATGACGCGACCTCCATGGTGATGGATTTTGTGCGTGCGATGACGGAAGCACGCCGGGACGATTCGCCCAACGATACGCCTCCCGGGCCCCGAATGCCTCACGGCATTGTCCTTTTTTTGCATCAGCGCCGTGATACTTTCGTGATTGTTGCTCGGTACCTTCCATAATGACATTCAGGAGGTTTTTTCCTATGTTCAACAGCCACGGCGAGACACCTTCCGAATTTTCAGGACCCGGCATGATGCTGCATCGCGCTGTGTTGATCATTGAAGACGACAACGACATCGCCAAGCTTGTCGAACTTCATCTTTCCGACCTCGGATGCCGTTGCGAAATTGCGGGCAATGGAGAAGTCGGCCTCACCAAAGCGTTGCGAAGGAATTACGATCTCATCATTCTGGACCTCACGCTGCCGGGATTGGATGGGACGGAGATCTGCCGGCAAATTCGCGCGGGGAGGAACTACACACCCGTATTAATGCTCACCTCACGCACGGAAGAGATCGACCGGGTTCTCGGCCTCGAGCTCGGTGCCGATGACTACCTTACCAAACCCTTCAGCGTCCGCGAAATGCTCGCGCGCGTCAAGGCGCTCTTCCGCCGCGTGGAGGCAATGAAAGAGAGCGTGGGAGCAACCTCACGCAGCACCATTGTTCGCAAGGACCTTTTTGTCGATCCGTTGAGTCGTCGGGTGACCGTGCGCGGGAAGAAGATTGAACTGACGCCGAAGGAGTACGATCTGCTTCTCCTTTTCGCTTCTCATCCCGGTCGCACGTTTACACGGGAGGAAATCCTGAACACTCTCTGGGGTCCGCATTTCGAAGGGTACGGACACACGGTAAATTCCCACATCAACCGTCTACGCGCCAAGATCGAGGATGACGCGAACAACCCTCTGTACATCCTGACGACGTGGGGGGTAGGGTACCGTTTTGCGGAAGAAGGAGAACTCGGGGATCAAGAGGAGCAATGAACGGTGTGAGAAAATTCGTCCGTCATTTCAGGGGGCTTTACTGGAAGCTTTCCGCAATCCTTCTCGTCATTCTTGCCGTTCTCGCGGTCGCATCCATCTATATGACCACCTACACGGCGGAGATGTACTTCCAGGAGGCGAGTCAACGGCTGAATGCCATGGTGGCCCCTTATATCGCTGCACAGCTCACGCTCATTAAAGAGGGCAGGATCGATCAGTCGGCCCTGCGAACGCTCTTCTCGGAGGTCATGACGATCAACCCGAGCCTTGAGGTGTACCTGCTTGATCCGCAAGGCAGGATCATCGCCTACTCCGCGCCTGACAGCGTCATCAAAAGGACCTCTGTCGACCTCGCGCCCGTTCGCGCCTTCCTTCGCGATGGTGGGGCATCTTTTCAATTGGGAGACGATCCGCGTGGCATCGACCGCGAGAAAGTGTTCTCCGCCGCCGAACTCAGGCGCGACGGACGCAGGGAGGGCTACCTCTACGTGATCCTGGGCGGTGAGGAATTTGATTCTTCGATTCACATGGTTCTCGGAAGCTACATTCTTCGTCTAGGGTTCCGGACCATGGGTCTGACGCTCATCGGCGCAGCGATGCTCGGCCTGCTGGGTTTCGGTTACGTCACGCGCAGTCTCCGGGGCGCCATCGCCCTGGTGCGGCGCTTTCAGGAGGGCGATCACACGGTCCGGATCCCTCCGAGCACCACGCCAGAGTTCAACGAGCTCGCCGCCGCGTTCAATGACATGGCCGACGCCATCGTGCGACAACTCGAGGAGATTAGAACGATGGACCTGCTGCGCCGGGATCTTGTCGCAAACGTCTCGCACGATCTTCGGACGCCGCTTGTCTCCATTCACGGCTATGTCGAGACCATCCTGATGAAAGATCGGGCGCTGACCGATGATCAACGCCGTGAGTATTTGCGGACGGTCCTCAAGAGCACCGAACGATTGAAAGTTCTGGTGGAAGAGCTGCTCGAACTCTCAAAGCTCGAGGCAAAGCAAACGGTCCCGCATCGTGAACCCTTTTCCCTTGCGGAGCTCGTCCAGGATGTCCTCCAGAAATATTTGTTGCTCGCGGAGAAACGGCATATCAGGATGATCGTCGATCTTCCGAGAAGGCTTCCTCAGGTTGTTGCCGACATCAGCCTGATCGAGCGGGTTTTCCAGAACCTCCTCGACAATGCCATGAAGTACACGAACGAGAATGGAGCAATCACCATTACCATGGCCGCGGCCGGAGAAAGCGTGGATGTTACGGTCGCCGACACGGGCGAGGGGATATCTCCCGAAGACTTGCCGCATATCTTTGATCGGTTCCATAGGGGCGCGCGAAGCGCTGAACCTGGGAGCTCCGGAGCCGGGCTTGGACTTGCGATCGTGAAGAAGATTCTCGACATCCACGATGTCACGATCAGCGTGTCGAGCAGAGTGAAAGAAGGGACCACGTTTTCGTTTCGGTTACCCGCTGTGCCCGCCGGACAATCTCTGCCTGTGGAGTTTGCCGGCCAACGGCTTTAGCACCGGGATTCCGGGGTGAGGTGGAACCGAGAGTGAAAAAAAGCAGGCGACGGCATCGAGAAAGAGTAATCCTCCCGTCGGCGGGGCGTTCGCGTCGCGGGAGGGGCTTTGATGACAACCCCAGCACTGCGCTTGGAATTTGTAGATGTACTCCCCGTGGGCGATTGTCGCGGAATCGGCGAGCGCCGCAAGTCGAGGAGTCGGCCTGCCGTCTCGTGCGTCCCAACGGAGCCCGACATAGGCCACGAGCAATACAACGAGTCCGAGGAGCACCGCTCCCGCCCGACCGAGAATCTTGGCGATGGATCTCCCTGCCTTGGACATTGATCCTCCCGTGCGCTTCAGCCGCGCCTCACTTCTGCTTCGCCGAGATCGGCGTGGCTGTCTGGTCGACCGCAAGAACGAACCCGTTCCCGGGGTTGTTCATCACTTTCAGCTTGACGACGTTTCCTTCTCTGTACCAAAGCAACCGTTGATCGAATGGGTGCGCCGGCATCGGGACCTTGGTTTCCAGCATCAGCGTATCGCCGACGAAATCGCCCTTGTATGAAGGATGATCCCCGAAGTTGTTGAACATGAAGAGTTCAAACTGTCGGGTTTGAGCGTCAAAGCAAAACACCCCGTGTCCTTCGTAGCGACCGAACAAAGAATTCACCGAGTGCTCGTCGATCAACAGTACTGTGGAATCAAGGGCCCACACGATGGCCGAAGAGCCCTTGCCAGTGGCCCCCTTCGGCATGGATGGGCCTGGTGGCATGGTAACCTCTGTCACAAAATTGCCCACAAGAAAATTCAGCTTCGACCGGTCTTGCGCGGTTGCCTGACTGAAGACCAAAGTCAGAACCAGGAAAGCAATGTTTTTCAGCCGCATTGTTGTTATCCTGAAATTGTTGTTAGGTTTTGAGCGATTTGCCTAGGTAAAGACGTGGGATACATACTGTTAAGAAATCACATAGTCTGACATGTTTGACAGACTTGTTAGTCTGACTCACAAGTCTGACTCATAAGTCTGACTTGTGTGTCCTTGTGTGCCCAGAGAAGCCATGGACTCTTCATTGTACAGTCTTCTGCTCGCGGTGCTCTTTCTCGCGTTGCCCGGGCCCGCATCCGGCAGGGATCCCGGACCCGTCATCGTCGTGCTCGGCTCATCGACGGCGGCCGGCACGGGAGCAAACCCCATCGACAGTGCATGGGTGTGGCGCTTCACGAAGTACATACTACAGAAGGATTCAAGTGCGAAGGTCATCAATCTTGCCGTCGGCGGCTACACCACCTACGACATCATGCCGACCGGTTTCGTTCCCCCCGCAAACCGACCAGGACCAAAGGAAGGTCACAATATCACGAGCGCCCTCTCCTACCACCCGGACGTGCTCATCATCAATCTCCCCAGCAACGATGCGGCAAGCGGTTATTCGGTGCAGGAACAGCTCGCCAACTACTCTCTCATCGTCGCACAACTCACGGACCCGGAGACACGTCTCTTCGTGAGCACGACGCAACCACGCAATTTCGCCGATTCCTCAAAGGTCCAGACCCAGGTCGAGATGCGCGACTCAACCATTCGTCGATTCGGTCCGCGTACAATGGATTTCTGGACCGACCTGGCAACACCCGATGGAACCCTGAAGAAGGAATACGATTCCGGCGACGGCATTCACCTGAATAATGCCGGCCATTGGATCTTGTTTGAGCGCGCACTCGAAGCCGGAGCGGCGGGGGCTTTCTCCTCCGACTTACGACTTTATCAGGTTCACTAGGAAAACATCGTTCTCGTGGAGCTCGAGGGTTCTTGAGTAAAACCCGGAAGAACCCACACGGATGACGTCTTTGAACATCGGCGAACCATCATGAAGTTTCGTGATGACTTCGACCTGCTCCTTTGTCAGCTGCTTAGGTCGGCCCAGCGCCAGGTAGGTGGAGTAGGGATCATTCGAACGGTAGCCGATTCGAGTGATTTCGAGTAGATAGGTGCCCGCCGGGACTCCGGCGATGTTGATGCGCACCGATCCCTTCGGTTTGGGCGGCAGATCGCGGATATAGTACTCCTGGTCATTTACTGAATCGCCGGGGTGCGTGTTCGTGAAGTCCCAGAGAAGGACCTGCATGTTCCCGTTCGCGCTTTTGCATGCCCACGAAGCGCTGTCCGTGTCGACCAGTTCGGTCTCCCCAAGCTTGTTCAGGAACGCAAAGGCATAGAAGGCCGGCTTTTTGATGCCTTGATAGTTCAGCAAACCGAATCCACCATGGAATGGCGTGAACCTCGGCCCCGCTTCCTCGAAGATGTCCGTGAACGTCCAATAGGACATTGACGTTGGAGCGCTCCCCACCTGCTTGATTTTCTGCAGGATGTACGCCGCCTCGTGATAGCTGTCGTGGATCGGGTCGCTGGGGGTGTAGGAGGAACTCCACTCGGTGTAATGGAGCTCGAGCGTCGGCATCGGTGAAGCGGCAATCTGTTTTCGCGAATTCAGCACATCACCGCTGACACTCCACGGGTTCTTGTCCAGGATGGTGCCTGCTGTTCCCGTCTCATCGACGTAACCCTGTTTTACTCCGTAAGAGTGCGTGCTGATGAAATCCAGGGGCAAACCGTTGGCTTTGCAGAAATTGATCATCTCCGGCACCCACGCCGCTCCCGCAGTGGCCGGTCCTCCAACACGATATTCCTTATTGACCCCTTTGATCGCCTCGACGGAATATTTGTAGAGCTTGAAATACTCCTCCTGCGTTCCCGACCAGAAGAAGCTCAAGTTCGGTTCATTCCACACTTCGAAATACCACGTCTTCACTTCATCTGCACCGTAGCGCCCGGTGAAATGCTCCGTGAGTGAGCGGAGGAGGTCCGCCCATTTTTTGTAGTCTTTGGGTGGCGTGATGTTTCCCTTCCACCAGAAGACGGTCTGACTTCCGCTCGCAAGCGCGGCCGGCATGAAACCCAGTTCCACGAAAGGTTTCATCCCGATGCTCAACAGGTAATCGTACAGCACGTCGATATACTGAAAGTTGTACTCGGGATTTCCCTTTGAATCTTCTTTGTACACGCCCATATCGTCGGTCAACAAGCCGTGCATGCGGATATATTTGAAGCCGCATTGTCGCTTCACAAATGCGAGTTGCTTCTGCCAGTCCGCACGCAAACCCTCGTTGGCCCTGCCGGCGCCAACACATTCCTTGAACATCGAAGGGAAGTTGCCTTGGGTTTTCTGGAAATCCAAGGTGATTACCCGTTCTTGCGTGGCGGCATTGTCCCGGCCACCATCCTGTCCGAGAACGGTCTCAACGACAAGACAAACAGCAGCGATCAATACCAGGCATTTCGCACCCATCCTCATGGGTTCGGCGAGAGCGCTGATCCGCGTTCGTGCTAGCATGATAGTTATCCTTGAAGGTGAAGATTCACACATGGGTGAGAGAACCACCGGGTACATCCTGATTTATCTCTAGCCGCGGATCGCAGATGCACGCGATCACATGGGGAAAATCAAAACGGGCCGCGCGTCTCATGACGACGGAAAATCGATGATGATGAGGAAAGGGTGAGAGCGGAATCTGCTACCTGGATTGCGTTGTGCCGCTGATCCCGAACATGTCATACGGTCGACTGCTCAGATATCCGTTGAAGAAGACAATCGTAAGGAGAATGTAGAGGACAAATCCAAGAACTACAAGAAGCTGCCCCATCGAAGTTTTTTGAATGCCCTGCTTCGCCTTCATATCACACACTTCCCCGGGACAGTACTGTGGCTTTTCTTTGTGAAACATCGGATAGAACTTGCACCCCAGGCAAATGCCGAAGACCGACTCAAAGAACAGGAATACCAGGCACGTCAGACAGATGATCCCGGTAATGGGACTGTATCCGTTGACGATGACCAGGAGGACAAACACGATCGTTGATAAAACCAATCCGATCGTCCAGGCAAATTTCTTCTGGGCCGCGCCGACGTATTCAGGGACTTGATTGCCGACGATCAGTCTTCCGAGGATGAGCGTGGGTGAAAATCGGGGGTTGATCAGGACACGGATAATGAAGTCCGTGAAGAACATTGAGATCACATACTTGATGAAGAGAAAATCCCCCTTGAGAAAAACCATCATAAGGGAAGTGAACATCGCCAGAAAAAGCATCCCTGCCGCCGCGCGGACTTCTCTTTCGTTCACGACGGGAATGGTGTAGCCTTCAACGTGCTCGCCAAATTGGAATACGTTGCGCATGGTCGTCCTCCGGTGAGTGCTTACTAGGACGACGCAGTGGATTTTTTGTTGCGCAACAAAATGAGATGGAAAAACATGACGGCTCAACTCACCAACTTTGGCTTCGCTCCATCAAAGATGCAATGCACCCTAAGAGAGAGACTTGCCGGGGTTGGGGCCCACGCTTCGGAAGGATTTCGTCAGGATCTTCTTCAGGACCGCAGTATTCACATCTTCGAGACGGTTGATGTACAGACACCCCTTGCCGGTGCTATGTTTGCCAAGCTTCGCCAGCTCATCCTGCAGTGGCTCGAGTCCGCCGGCGAGGTATAGCGCGATCGCCTCTTTGCGCGGAGAGAACCCGACGATCATCGTGTCACCTTCCCGGCCGCTGTCGTAAACATAGTGCCGTGTCCCGAACCCGACGATTGCCGTCCCCCACATAACCGGCTTGAGCCCCGAGATCGATTCCATCATCTCGATGATGGCGGCGCAATCCTTCCGACGGTCGGGCGCCTTGATCTTCTTGAGGAACGAGCCGACATGGGTTGCCTCCGGTTTTGTTTTGTTCTCTGCCATGGATGCCTCTCCTCGTGTCGTCGATACGTTGTCCACCGCGCAGATTCTAATATCCACCAATGCGCTTCGCAGCTCTTCAATCTCTTCCTCCAACTTTCGTTTGCTGGTCTCGAACAGACGAATAATGTCCTTTTTCGTCCTTCTGTCCGAGGTCACCATGAAGTCCGGCAGAAGGTCTGCAATCAAGAAGAAGTGGTCTTCATCTGTTCTCCCCTCTGGCTACGAAGTCATCCGGTGATGTGCTGCTTTCGCTTGATATTCGCTTGCGGCTCCGGTCGTCGACGCGGGCGTTGCTTCGCCGACACCGACTTTATGATCAGTGCTCCCCGCCCGCTTTCCGGAAGCGGCGTCTTCGCCCGATCGATTGCAGCACTGATGAGCGCCTTCACGTTCGGGCGCTGCAGCACGCGCGTCGAGTCCAGTCTGATGAAGCGTGTCTGGCTGCCCGACCCGAGCAGCAGCTTGTCCGGATCCGGGAGCTTCGCTCCATGGATGAAGCAGAGTCCCAGGCCATTGGCAGCCGCAGTCAGAGAAACGATGGCGTCCGAAGCACGTTCGGTCGCCGAGTAGCCGATGACGAAGAAGTTATAATTGTCATAAATGAGCTCGCAGGCCGTGGGAAACCTGCGGCGCAGCACCCCGCGTGCGGTGCGAATCAGAGTCCGGTGCTTCGGCTCGAACTTCGCGATGAACCTCTTGAGTTGCCGCTCCGCATCGGCAACGACACGTGCCTCGGGCCGTGAGTTCCTCATAGTTATCGTCCGCCCGTTTCGTAAACAGGCCGCCGGGGGTTGTTCCGCATCTGCTGATCAATCCGCTCCGCCAGCCATTGAAAATACTCGCCGGTAAAAGGGTCCTTGTGCACCTCGCGCATGTCCAGCATCATCGCTTTGTATTTTTTCCAGGACGTTACGACAAACGACCCCAATGTTCGGTCGACAAGGTCTATGGTAATGTACCGCTGCGCCGCCAGGATCCCAAGGCTCTCCATTTGCTGGGCGAACTGAATAAGAAAAGTCTGGTCCGCCGCCGCCAACGATTGCATCTCCCGAAACGTCGACGGCAAATGATGAGCGTTGACATATTGCAGGAGCTCCACAAACTCGCGTGTCTGGAAATTGTGAAGGGCCTCGAGGGCGAACCGTTCCCGCCGGTCGCGCGCCGCAGCGCGGATCTGCACGACGCCAAACACCAGCGCAATGATGACAGAGAGCGTCAGGGCGAGATTTGCAGCGAGGGCGATCGTATCATTCGTCATGGTGCATCCGGCGGTCCATCAGTCCATCCATTCATCAAAAGGCCTGGACATCTTCAACATCGATCCACAGCCAGGTGGGGGGAGAACCCTGGTTTCTCCGGCAGAGATATGCACTCCCCCGGTCACGATCAATACGCGTGAAATCGTTCGTTGCCCGCCGTCGCGGCCTACGATGTCAGGCCAGGCGGAAAATTGCGATACGCTTCCAACAAGCACGGGGTGGATCTTGTTCCCGGCAAGGGGAGTACGAGGTTGGGAAAGGCAAACGATTACCAGCTACCCATGGAATATGGGTAACAGGTAATGAGAAGGGCCTAAAGGAAAGAGAGAACTCCGGAGACTGTGAGACTTTGGGGCTTTGAGGGTCGAACAACACAGGGAACCGCATTCTGCCTGCCCCCCTGCATTCTGCTTACCTAACGGGGTGTTGCTTCACCATCGCTGAGCCTCTTGACGACCACAGCAGTCATATCATCATGCTGCTGGCTGTCACCGGAGAACAACCGGATGTCTTCCATCATGACGTTGATCGTCTCCATCGCAGAGGCAGATTTGGTGGAGGGCAGGGAGAGCAACTGCTCAAGACGCTCCAGGCCGAACATTTCCTCCTGACCGTTCATCGCATCGGTGAACCCGTCAGTAAGAAAGATGATGCTGTCACCCGGTGAGAGAAGGATTTCCCGTTCTTCATATGTTGCGTCCGACTGCATGCCAAGCGGGAAAGGCGCCCCATTCGAACACAGCGTTTCCACTTTTCCGTTGGTGATAAGAATAGGACGCGTCTGACCGGCATTGGCGAAGATCAGACGGCCTGTCTCCCGATCGAGGGACGCGAGGACGAACGCGACGAAATGGCCCCGCTTGGAATGCTGATAGACCGCCTTGTTCAGCCTTGTGAGAATTGACGCCGGGGATGAGGAGAGTCTGGCCTCACTCGCGAAGGCGCCGCTGGTGAAGACCGCGGACATGGCCG
This sequence comes from Bacteroidota bacterium, assembly GCA_035506295.1. Lineage (GTDB taxonomy): Bacteria > Bacteroidota > Ignavibacteria > UBA10030 > UBA6906 > DATJPR01. The sequence continues at coordinate 12,954 of DATJPR010000090.1, forward strand.
CCTGAAGACCCTTCCCCGAAACGTCCAGAACAGCAAAGCCGAATTGCTCCCCCGACCGCCCCAGCGGTGCATAGTCGTAAGAATCTCCTCCGACCTCCTGCGCCGGAAGGGAGACGCCGGCAATGTCATAATTCGGAATTTTCGGCTGCTCGCGCGGCATGAGGGACATCTGCACGTCGTGTGCGAGCTTCAATTCCGTCTGCAACGTATCTTTCTCACCTCGCTCCAGGGAAACGATCCAGACCAGAAGGTTGACCCCGCCCAGCAACAGAGCACCCGAGACGACGAGCGGCATCAAGCCCGGGCCAATCTTCACGAAGGCTGCAACAAGCCCGAAGGCGATCAGGGTGTAGGAGATGACGACCAACCGGTGACGATCCTTCGGAATGCCAAGGTAGATCTCGTCCGATGCAAGAAGCGAAAACATCAGCGCTTCGCGAAGTGAGATCTGCTGTGGCGTCGATTGGAGCCGTTTGCGGTATGATTCCTTTCGCTCTGCAAGATTCTGGACGATGCGTTCCCAGGTGATGTACAGGATCCCTGCGACAACCAAATCGATGCCGAACCTGTTCCAGCCGTTCCCTCCCATCCCCTGGGAAAAAGCAGTGATCAATTCAATAACAGCCACAACCTTGAGGAGGTTGACCAGCAGACGGCGGAACTTGACGGGATCGATCATCGCACCAGATTCACCATACCTTTAGAATGTAGGTCGGCTCGCCAGAGCCGACCTCCTTGACGGGATGCATTGCACATTGTCAATGGGACGGTTCTGGCGAATTTGTCCGCCGTCTGTTTGGCGGACCGTCCCACATCCTACCCTAAATATACGAAGCCGTGGTACTCTTGTTACTCCTGCGCTTCCTGGCGATCCCCCGCTATAGGCACATACCCCCGGCATTCGAGCACAGGCAGCCGGGGGTATTTTTCAAACGACGGATCGGATTGCGACCGTTGACACAAGATGAACACGCTCCCCCGGCCGCTCTTCACCACCATGCGGTAGCGACAGGCATCGCAAAGACTGGCCGGGAGCGGAGTCGGTGTTTCTTGTGGCATCACCGGTGGTGGTTCACACCACCGGAGCGGGTTCTGCAGCAGCCGGAGCTACCGCCTGCGCTTTCGGGAGGTTTTCCCACAGGCAGAGCGCGCATCCGTCGGGGGTTTGGAATTGGGCAAAGAAGCCCATGTCGCTGACCGGCGTTTTTTTCGTCAACACCTTTCCACGCGCCTTTTTGATTTCCTTAAGCTTCGCATCGATGTCCTCGACATTAATATAGACGTTCACCTGTCCCTTCTTCGGCATCTTTTTCACGAGCATGAATCCGCCACCTGGCTCGACACCGGTCTTGAAGGTCACGTACTTCACTTCGGGGTAATCTTTGAACTCCCAACCGAAGATCGTTCCGAAAAACTTCTTTGCCCTTTTCAGGTTGGTGGTTGGAATCTCGATGTGGCCAACACTATGCATAATACCCTCCTTGGAGATGGTACATGGTGAGCTTTGGAGATGTTATGAACGCAGCGGGGTGTCCAGCATCGGCATCCTGATCCCCAGCGCTCGCGCGTTCTGTACTGCACGCTCGTAGCCAGCATCGGCATGGCGAATGATCCCCATGCCGGGGTCGTACGTCAGAACTCGATCAAGTCGCACCGCGGCGTCTTGCGTGCCGTCGGCGACGACCACCATTCCTGCATGAATGGAAAGCCCCATCCCGACTCCGCCACCGTGGTGCACACTGACCCAGCTCGCGCCGCCGGTCGCATTAAGCAGCGCATTAAGGATCGGCCAGTCGGCGATAGCATCGCTTCCATCCTTCATCTTTTCAGTCTCCCGATTGGGCGATGCGACGGAACCGCAATCGAGGTGGTCTCTTCCGATCACGATCGGCGCCCGGACTTCGCCACGGGCGACAAGATCGTTGAAGATCTTTCCCATCTTTGCCCGTTCACCATAGCCGAGCCAGCAGATTCGTGCAGGGAGACCCTGGAAGTGCACCTGCCTCTGCGCCTTGTCGATCCACCGGCAGAGAGCTGCATTGTCGGGAAACGTCTCCATCACTGCGCGATCCGTGCGCAGGATATCCTCCGGGTCGCCGGACAAGGCAGCCCAGCGGAATGGGCCCTTGCCGTCGCAGAAGAGCGGTCGGATGTATTCGGGGACGAAGCCCGGGATATCGAATGCATCCTGCACCCCGCCTGCTTGCGCTTCGCCTCTGATGTTATTGCCGTAGTCGAACGTCACCGCGCCTCGTTGCTTAAGGTGCAGCATCGCCCGGACATGTTCACAGATGGAAGCTTTGGACCTGCGGATATATTCCTGCGGGTCGCTTGCGCGAAGCGCAATCGCCTCCTCGTACGGCATGTGAGCAGGGACGTAGCCATTCAGCGTATCATGCGCCGAGGTCTGGTCCGTGAGTATGTCGATCCGCACGTCGCGCCGGGTGAGTTCGGGGAGCACTTCGGCTGCATTTCCCAGAAGCGCGATGGATTTCGGTTCGTTGCGTTCTCGTGATTTCGACGCAAGGGCAAGCGCTTCATCGAGCGTTTCCGCCATCGTGTCGACATAGCCGGTCTTGAGCCGTTTCTCGATCCTTGCGCGATCGACTTCCACTGCCAGGCACACGGCGCCGTTCATCGTCGCAGCCAACGGTTGGGCGCCGCCCATGCCGCCGAGGCCGGCGGTCACCAGCAACCGACCAGCAAGCGTCCCCTTGAAGTATCGTTCCGCTACCGCTGCAAACGTCTCATACGTCCCCTGCAGAATTCCCTGCGTTCCGATGTAGATCCAGCTCCCCGCCGTCATCTGCCCGTACATCGTCAGCCCCAAGGCCTCCAACCTGCGGAATTCATCCCACGTCGCCCACTTCGGGACGAGCATCGCATTGGAGATCAGGACCCGGGGCGCGTTGACGTGCGTGCGGAATATCCCTACCGGCTTCCCTGACTGCACGAGCAGCGTCTCGTCGTTCTCAAGCTGTCGGAGTGAACGAATGATCGCTTCATAGCATTCCCAATTGCGTGCGGCCTTCCCCGCACCGCCGTACACAATGAGTTGTTCAGGCTTCTCCCCAACCTCCGGGTCGAGGTTGTTCATCAGCATGCGCATCGCCGCTTCCTGCACCCACCCTTTGCAGGAGAGCGTCGTCCCTCGCGGAGCCCGTATTGGAGCTGTGGCGACCGTTCCGCCGGTTTTCATTGGAGAATGTCCTGGTTCAGTCCTTAGCGATCAACCGAACTTCAAGCCGAACGACGGTGCTGTCGTTTTCGTCCTTGTCGGTCACCTGTTTCAGAGAGTGGACGTTCGTCACCGGAACAGTGAGGATCGTGTTATCGTCTTCGAACTCGATAAATTCCTTGTTCACTTTCTTCAGCGTTCCAAGGTTCGTTTTCTGACCGATGAACTTCTTCATGATATCCAGGACGCCCCCT
>DATJPR010000091.1:0-8655 GCA_035506295.1 Bacteroidota bacterium
AGAACGGCGCTCTTCACTGCTCCGAAGGTGTGGGAAGGTGTTTCCCAGACAGAAAACGGCATCGAATGATTCGTTCATCGACGTCGGAAGGTTCTGCATCGGCGCCACCAGCCCCGTCACGGAAAGCCCGAGCTCGGCGGCGTTTCGTGTTAAACGGTCAATCATTGCCGGGGCGATGTCGATCCCCGTCATGTTCACTCCCAGACGCGCCAGCAGGAGCGCGTGTGCCCCGGAACCGGTGCCCGCATCCAGGGCGTCGGAGATCTTGTTGGAGTGCACGAGAATATCGAAGGTCTTTTCATCGCGTACGATGCGCTCGCGCGTCCCGGTCATGTCATCGTAGAACGGCGCGATTGCATTGTAGAAGTCGGCAACGTCGGTCGGAGGTGTCGGTGTCATGTGGTCACGTGAACGAAGGCGTGCTCATTCCGGTTAGTCGTTGGGCCCATAGGCGGGTACCTGACCGTGGAAATGCTGGTACATCGGCCCGTCCACGGTCTTGAAACGACGGAGGTATTCCGATCGGTCGATGCTGTTCTGCCATTGCCCTGCGATCATTGCCATCCCGGTCACTGCAACAAAAATTCCGACCAAAAGAGTCCCCAGCACCCATGCCGGTATTCGCCGGCCCTTCCTGCTTGCCCGGACTTCGAGAGTATCTTTCACGGGACATACTTGAACGCACGCCATGCAGCTCATGCACTCGTCGCTCCAGACTCTCCCGGCCTTGTGGACGGCGATATTCGCGGGGCATGCCTTCGTGCACAGCATGCAGTCAACGCAGGTGGACTTTGTCCGTGTGATCTTCAGGGGACTGATCCAGCTGACGAGGCCGAGGAGCGCGCCGTACGGACAAAGGAAGCGGCACCAGAAGTTCTTGATCACGATCGAAAGGACGATCAGACCGGCGAGGACATAGAGCGCCACACGGGAGATGTCGGCAAAGAACTCATACATCTTCACGTCGGCCATTTTGTTGTATGGACTGTAGATGAAGGCGCCGAGGGCTTCTGTATTCATGCGGATGATCGAGTACGCGAAGAAGCCGAACAAGAGATACTTTAGCGAGCGAAGAGGGAGATCGACCCACCGCGGGAGGGTGAGATTCTTCTTGAAGATTTTCTGTCCCAGCATCCACAGTGATTCGCTCAGCGTCCCGATCGGACAGAGCCAGCTGCAAAACGCCTTCTTGACCACGAGACTGACGAGAACGATGGCGAGAAGGATGAAAAGGCCGGATGGATGGATGGTATTGATGACCCCCGTCTGTATCCAATAGGCGAGGCTTATCAAGGAGCTGATCGGCAGGAAGCCTTCGACGCCAGGCGGGCGTTCATAGAACGGTGCTGCCCCGCCGGACATTCCCCACCGGGCGAACAGGGTGAACTCCACGCCGATCCAGAGACAGAGCGCGGCAAACGCAAATTGCACGGTCGAGCGGAGAAACTGTGAGTCCTCTCGAAGCCTCAAGAGAATCCGACGGAACCAGGACTGTTCGTTGCGATACCGTGGCTTCGGTTTTCGCAGCTCCGGTGGAATCTTCTTCACGGGAATCCGGGGTGGCTTCACCTCGAGCCGTCGCTCAGGGCGCTCCTCGACGTCAGCGCTGGCCATGTTCCCTCGCCTGATCTCCTCAAGAACTCTCATCGCTCCGCATCCTTTCAAAGCCAATCATAAATCAGACTTATTACTCCGTTTTCACTCCATAAAAAAAACGCTACCTGATGTTTCTGAATGCCGGCTTCAGCGTCGCCGAAGCCAGCTTGGCGATATTTTCCGTTGACAGCATCCTGTGGATGTTGTCCCGCATGACGCCCCACGAACCATGCACAGCACACGGGTGCGTCCCGGAGCATTCGGGAAATCCGAGGACACACGAGTGGAGGAATTCCGATCCATCAACGGCCTCCACGACCTGGAGCAAGGTGATTTCTTCCGGCCTTCGCTTCAGCGCAAACCCTCCCTGGGGACCCTTCAGGGATTTCAAGATCCCCTTGCGCGACAAATCCTGCATAATCTTTCCAAGGAAATGGTAGGGAATGTCCAGGGCTTTCGTAAGCTCCTTGATGTTGGTCATCTCCCCGCGCGGTTTCAAAGCGAGGTAGAGGACCGACTGAAGAGCGTATTCACAATGGCGGCTAAAGATCAGGCTCATGGGGACGGATAAATCAGAGTTATTAGTCTTAAATTAAGACTCAGGGAGATGATTGTCAAGAGCAGCCAAAAAAAAAGGCGGTCGCCTGCAACCGCCTTCTTTTTTACCGAATGGTAACGTGCCCGGCTATTTGATCAGCAACATCGAGTGCGATTCTACGCGATTCCCCGCCGTCAACCGGTAGATATACATGCCGCTGGGAACATTCGCGCCATCGAATTTCACTTCATAGCTTCCGGGTCCCTCTTTGTCGTTCACCAGCACAGCCACCTCCCGCCCCACAATATCATAGACAGCAAGGCGCACCAGACCGCTCCCGGGCACCTGATACCTGATCATGGTACTCGGATTGAACGGGTTCGGGAAATTCTGTTGCAGCCCGAAGGTGAGCGGCGCGGTTGCTGTCACGCCCGTCGCCACAGACACCGGCTCAAAATAGTGCACAGTGTTGTCAAGATCGATTTGTTTCAACCGGTAGATGAAAGAACCGTGCGCGGTGTTGTCGACATATTCGTAGCTGTGCGCGGCCAACGTTGTGCCGTTCCCTTTCACAAAGCCGAGTGTGGACCAGACAGGGGTCGCCCCCGCAGGGCTGCGTTCAATATTGAAGCCGTAGTTGTTGATCTCGCTGACGGTCTTCCAATCGAGCGTGACCGTCGAAGCGCCGGTCGCGATCGCAGTGAACGACGCGATTTGGATGGGGAGAGTCGTATAGTCGGTCGTGAAGTTGTCGATGTACGCAAACCGATCCTGTACCTGGCAGAAGTATGGGTAGATGGCCGGAGCACTTCCGAGAGAGGCGTTGCCAACGTTTTGCTGAGATTCCGACACAATGGTCTCCCCCACGTTGCCGGCAGCATCGGAATTGGCGATCGTATAGGAGATGTCGAACAGTCCGTCGCCGACGACTTGTGCAGTGAAGGTAATGAAATACCACTGGTCCGCGAGAAGGAGATCGCTTTCGTAGTCGAGATCGAGTGGGATTCCGAGGTTGTAGAACGCTCCCCCGCCTGCGTGAGTCAACATACCGAGGTTATCGTTGGGCTGAGCCATGAAGTCAACCGTTGGCGAGAGGGCTGCGGTGAACCCGAGGCCGCCGTAACCGCTGTTATCAACGTTGTAGAAGTAAGCGCTCACCGTATACACCTTTCCAACAACGGCGGCGGGGAGACCAATATTGTAAACATAGATGTCCGTCTGGTTCAGTCCGGTGCTTACCGCACCAGAATTGCTGAGCCCTCCGGAGTTGGAATTCGTATAGAGGTTGTTTACTCCCCCGAAAAACGTCGAGAGGTCCGACGAAGAGTTGAAATTGATTGTCGTCTGGCTGTAAAGCGCAGGGTGAGCCATGACCAGAAAAATCAGAACCACGGTAGCCTTTTTCATAAAATGATGCTCCCTTCCCTTTTTGGAAGAAGTACGCACATGGGTGATCGATGGCCAAGGACCCGCGTCCACGCCACCACGAACCAAACGGCCGACTGGAGAACTACTGGAAGGATGCCGGGGCAGAGAGGAAGAGACAACTATCGTGCCGCTGGATCTCACAGAAAAAAAGGGGATTCGGGACGGCCGTTACCCATCCCCGAACCGCGGATGCCCGGCGAGTTGCCGAATTGGAAGGTAGAATTGAAGAAAGGATCAGTGGGGCCCCAAGTTCGACTCATGCCCATGTCCAGGAGGGGAAACTGCACCGCCTCCGGATCGAGATCCGGCGTTTCGTCAGACAACGCGCATATTTCTCGACAGCGATAACCCCCTGGACGTCAAATCACGGAGTTCCGTGAACAGGTCTTCGTCGATCGTTCTGAAATTGAAACATGATTTCCCCTGCATGCGCTTCTTCAACACCGGGGACAATCCTTGCTGCAGATCAGGGGCAAAGTAAATCGGCATGAAATGAAAACTCACGTACGAACTGGAAATTTTAACCCAGGCGATGGGGAACGACTTCTTGAACCTCGGGCTCGACCTGACCTGCAAGCAATAGAAGTCCGGCCCGTCGCCCGATACGATGAACCTGGAAGAGTGCTCCCGGAGGATCTCGCGCAGGCGCTCGAATACACCGCGGAATTCAGGGGGCGTCGACGAGATTTTCAATCGCGGATGGTATTTTGCCATGCGCCGAGGGCAAGCACCAGCTTGCCCGTCGCCTGCACATACGCGCCGCCGTGCTCGAGCATTTCCAGCGCTTCGCTTTTCTTCCCGGTAAGTGCAAGCGTGAGAATATCTGCAGCAACTTTGTGAAAATTGGCGTGCAGGGCTTTCACTTTCTGAAATTCTACACTCAACGTATCTGGAGGGGACAAACTGTACAGCCATTGACCAAACTGACAGGCATTATCCTTCGTGACAACACCCGGAGTGAATTCTGACTTTCCCGTGGCTATGGCGTCCTGGAGGCGCTTCTTCCACTGAGCATGGGCGGAGAGTGCGGCGGCGATAGCTTCTTTGGTGATCAAGGGCATCCTCCTGTGTCTGGAAATTGACGGTCGTCCGGCTGTTTTCCAACACAGGCGTCACGCCTATCGTTCCGCGAGGGCGCTTCTTGCTCCGCCCCCGCTCTCCATGAGCTTGTACCCCTTGCCGTGAACATTCTGGATTTCGATCGAGCGGTCCGAGCGAAGATACCGTCGCAATCGCGAGATGAACACGTCCATGCTCCGCCCATTGAAAAACGTGTCGCTTCCCCAGATCGCCTTCAGGGCGACATCGCGCTCCAGAACGCGATTCTTGTGCAGGCAGAGCAACCTCAGAAGATCGGCTTCCCGACCCGTAAGCTTTCGCTCCTTGCTCCCCGATCGGAGGACCCTCTTGCCATGATCCAGGACAAAGGCCCCGAGGCCGAAGAGCGTGGTAGTGGTCTCATGGTCGGAGCCGGCGTCCGGATCGGACCTGCGCAGGACTGCACGGACACGCAGCATCAACTCTTCCATGCTGAAGGGCTTGGTCACATAGTCGTCACAGCCGATGCGAAAGCCTTCTATCCTGTCTTCCTTCAGCGACTTCGCCGTCAGGAAAATGATCGGTGTTGCATCGTGTCCCTCCCTGAGCGTCCGCGCGAATGTGAACCCGTCCATCGCCGGCATCATCACATCGACAAGGCAAAGTACATGTTTCCCCGGCAGGTAGCGGCGCAGGCCCTCCACGCCGTTGCTGCACAATGTCACGCCGAATCCTTCGAGCTGGAGATGTTCCTGCAAGATGAATCCGAGATTGACATCGTCCTCGAGCAGAAGGACTTCGCGGGTGGGCGCGGCCGGTTTCGTGCGCTTTCCCGTCACGCAAGCCCTCCCTGGTTGAGAGAAACCTCCACCGTTGTCCCCTCGCCGAGTTTGCTGCGCAATGCAACTTTTCCGCCCATGGCTTCCACCATCATCTTCACGTAGCTCAATCCGAGACCGAACCCTTTGACATCATGAATATTGCCCGTCGGGACACGATAGTATTTTTCAAAGACCCTTTCCTGGTGTTCCGATCCGATGCCAATCCCCCTGTCCGCAACCGCCAGAGACGTCGACTTGCCCTGCGACCTCGTCTGCACGGTGATGACGGGCGTGTCCCTCGAGTATTTGATCGCGTTGTCGAGCAGGTTGTGCACGATATTGGTGAGGTGAAGCCGGTCCGCCTGGACGATCGGATATTGTGCGTCAAGCGCGAGGGTGAGTGTACCCCCGCGATGGGCAATCTGAAGGGCAACGCCGACCGCAATGTCCTTGATGAGAGCGTGGATATCGATCAGCTCCACGTTCAACTCGTACTCCCCCCGTTCCAGTGTCGCCATTTCCAGAATCTTCTCCACCTGCCGACGGAGGCGCGTTGTTTCGTCACGAATGACGTTGTTGTACTGAAGAATCTTCTCCGTGTGTGTTGTCACCTCCGGCCTTGCGATCGCCTCGACTGCGAGCGCGACGGTGGAGATCGGCGTCTTGAATTCATGCGTCATGTTGTTCACGAAATCCGTCATCAACCCCGCAGCCCTCTTTTGCAGGATGATCGTCCTGACCGCGTACACAAATGCCCACACGATGATGAGCGTGAGGATTGCGGTCGCGCCGAAGAGCGGACCCACCCGCCAGAACACATACGACTCCTGCCCCGGGAAATCGACGATGACACTGCTGCGGGGTGAAAGCAAGTCGGCGGGAAACAGGAGGGCACGGAGATCGGATCGCTTCAGTCGTTCCCGCGCGTCGTCGGGCGCCACGAGCTTCAACGTTGTATCGCCCTCGGTTGCCACCCCTCGATCAAAGCCGAGGGAGATCCCCGCCTCCTCAAAGGAGAGATGAAGCACGGAATCGAGGCGGGCCGGCGTGATTTTGTTCTCGATCGGTTCCCGATCGCCGACAAAGAGCAGATCGAGTGCCCGGTTCACAATACGTCGACGTCGTGCACTATCGACGGTCACGGTCACCGTGTTGAATCCGCCGTTCGATTTCGACTCGACGACAAAATGCGATGAGTCCGTGATGTAGCGGTAGAAAAAATCATTGCCTGGTCTGTCGCTCGTACCGACGTTGACGGTGTACTGTCCCGCTGTCCGGAACGTATCCACAATCGTCGTGTCCCTCCCCCCGCCCAGCTCGAATCGCTGGATCCTCACGCGCTGTGGCGACCCGACGGAATAAACGAGTTTCCCCTGTTCCAACCGTACCGGGACCGAGCCGGGAACGCGCCCAGCGCTCCCGACGATAGTATCCGGCATGGAAAGATTGTGACCCCGCCGGAAGCGTGCCTTGTTCGTATCGTTCAACAAGGTGGCGCCCAGGACGCTCCGGTATGTCTCGCCCGCCTCCAGGCGTTGCGCAGCAGTATTGAGCGCCGCGAGCGCGTTCCTTCTGAAGGCCTGGTCCTTCAACTCCAGTGCCTGGCGCAACAGATGCCACTGAAGGGCAATCAACCCCGCGAGCGCCAGGACCATCGCTCCGACGGTAATCCGTAGTGTAGACATCCGCTTGAGCATTGTTCAATCGTACGTTGTCGACATGCTAATGTACGGCACTTCGAGACTCAGTTGCCAGGATATTCACACTTCTTAACACTCGGTAACACAGTTTAACTAGGGGAATCGCAACTGTCGTCGTATTTTTCCGTTCGCACGGTAGAGATACGCATCTTGAAGGACAAGGCAATGAAACACATTCTCCTTTTTCTGTTCTGTGCAAGCCTGTCTGCCGGCTTCGCGGTGTCGACGGCAGCATCCCAGATCATCATCAGATCCGGGAGAGGCGACACCGCCGGTGTTCAACGATTCAATCGCGGCGATGCCATGATCTTTCCCGAATTCGGCGGGCTCGTCACACTTCACGGGCACGATTTGCGCGTCGACCATATTCAGCCGCCTGAGACACGGGTTGCAGCTTACCAAGGAGTCGACGTGCGCGAGGGAGATCTGCTTCTTCTCTTCAACGGGGAGCGAGTGAAAACCATCACTGCTCTCAGCAAGGCGTATGATTCCCTTGCCGTGGGGGCGCCGGTGAAGCTCGGCATTCAACGTGACGTCCAGATCTTCAATGTCTCCTTCACCAAGGCCGATCTCAAGGACCTTCCAAACATCCGGATCCGGAGACAGGTGAAATGATGATCCGGCGTCACGTCGCGCTCCTCATCGCACTCGTGCTGGTTACGGGCTGGATCAGCGTAGCGCGCGGTCAAACGGGGTCGATGTTCAACGAACGTGACGATAAATACCGTCTCCTCGGCCTCAAGCGGGCCAAGGAGATGTATGACATCGCCAAACGGGACCTCGATCGTGAACAAGAACTCTTCAAGCGGGGGCTCGTCGCCCAGACGGAGTTGGACAGGGTCCAGGCGACCTTCGCCGACGCCGAAGTCAACTATCAGCAGTCACTGCTCGCGGTGCTCTTCGAGCAACAATATGTGACCATCGCGAAAGCCGTGAAGTACCAGGGGAAGGACGGTCAGAAGCACGTGCGCCTGCTCGTCGCCAACGCCTCAGGCGGGACCTCCGAGTTCACGAAGCTGGTGAACATTGACGACAGGCTATTCCGCTCCCTCCAACCCGACATCATCAACAACGTGTACGTTTCGGTCCTCAACAACGACGGATCCATCATCAGCCAGCCGTATGAGAGTAAAATTGATGTTCTCCGCTATGGGAGCCCGAAGGAATTGGATTTCGCGCTCCTGCAGGACCTCGACGCGGTCACCGTCAGCATCATTTACGGGAGCGGGACAACGCGCACCATGAAGATCTATCTCCAGAAGGACGCCTCCGCCAACAAGGTCCTGGTTCAGGCGGACCAATTTTCCCAGGAGGGAGAGCTCGGGAATACCGCGCGCTACGATCTCACCCTGGAACTGTTCAGCCGCACCTCGAACACGTTCGGTCTCGAGGTCGTGAACCTCCCCCGCCAGATCGGCAGAGTATTCCGGGATCCGTCGACGAACATGATGATCGGGCAATTCCGGTTCATGGAAAGCGTGGACACCCGGAAGATCTCCCTGGAAGTTACCCTTCCAGATCGGCCCACCGCCGA
>DATJPR010000092.1:0-51860 GCA_035506295.1 Bacteroidota bacterium
GTCGTCCCTGTCAAGCTCGTCGCGACGGTGGTGACTCTCGCCGTGGGGGGCTCTGCCGGGAAGGAAGGCCCGTGTGCGCAAATCGGCGCGGGGTTGACGTCGTTATTCAGCGACCTCTTGAAATTCGACGACCACGACAGAAAAAAGCTGGTCATCTGCGGGATCAGCGCGGGCTTTGCGGCCGTGTTCGGGACTCCGATCGCGGGATCGATTTTCGGCGTCTAAGTGCTCTTTATCGGATCCATTCTCTACGATGTCCTTCTCCCATCGTTCATCGCCGGCATCACAGCCTATCAGGTGTCGTCATCCCTCGGTGTCACGTATTTTCATGAGGCGGTCAGCGTGGTTCCCGTGTTCACCGAAGGGTTTCTGCTGAAAGTGATGGCCTCGGGAATTTTCTTCGGCATTTGCTCCATCATCCTTATTGAAATGCTGAAGATGTGCGAACGCGTATCGCATCGCCTGCGCATGTGGGACCCTCTCAAGGGCGCCGTGGGCGGAGCCTTCCTCGTCATCCTTGCTCTGGTGTTCTCGACCGATTACCTGGGACTCGGCCTCCGTCCCATCGAAGATGCCTTGCGCGGCCAGAGCGGCGACTGGTATGCATTTCTTCTCAAGCCCCTCTTCACCGCAGTCACGCTGAGCTTCGGAGGTAGCGGAGGAATCGTCACGCCGATTTTCTTCATCGGTTCGACGGCCGGCACCTTCTTCGCGCACATCACGGGCCTCAATGTCGCGACCTTCGCGGCCATCGGACTTGTCGCCACGCTGGCTGGATCGACCAACGCCCCGATCGCCGCCAGCATCATGTCCGTGGAATTGTTCGGACCGGCAATTGCACCCTATGCGACAGTCGCTTGTGTCATCAGTTACCTGTTCACCGGTCACCGGAGCGTATACCCGTCGCAGGTACTTTCGATCTCCAAGTCGCCTTCATTGCAGGTTGAACTGGGAAAAGAGCTTGAGGAGGTGGAGGCAACCTATCGCCCCCGGCCTTCGAGCCTCATATCGAGGGTCCTGACCATCATTAACCGCATCGAAAATCTCGTGCGTAAATACCGGAACGACGACGAGCCTGTAGTGGAAGACCGCGATCATGCCACGACGGACCATGTCTCTTCGGACACGGAGTCGAAGTGATGACTGCGCTTGAGCGGATGTATTTCGGAAATTCGCCGGAAGCCTGGGCTGTCGCCCTGGCGACCGCGGTCGCAAGCGCGCTCATCCTGCTCCTCGTCAGAAAACTCCTGGTGCGGCGTCTCGGGTCGATCGCCCAAAAGACGTCGACGAAAATCGACGACTTCTTCGTCGAGCTCATAGCACAAACCCGCACCATCACTCTCTTCACCCTTTCTGCCTACCTCGGCGCCGAAACGCTGACGCTGTCCCCGGGAGCAGAACGGGTGGTTCAGAAAATCGTCATCCTTATCCTCCTGCTGCAGGGAATCGTCTGGGGAACCCGATCTATACAGTATTGGGTGGACGAGGTCCTCCAACGACGGACGGCAGACGATGCTTCCAGCGCAGGCTCGGTCACCGTGATTGCGTTCATGATACGGCTGGCCCTGTGGACGACCGGCATTCTCCTTGCCCTCGACAACCTGGGATTCAGCATCACGACACTTGTGGCCGGTCTCGGAATCGGCGGCGTAGCAATCGCCCTCGCCGTGCAAAGCATCCTCGGTGACATCTTCGCTTCACTGTCGATCGTTCTGGACAAGCCCTTCGTCATCGGGGATTTCATCGTTGTGGGCGACCACCTTGGGACCATCGAATACATCGGCATGAAGACCACCAGAATCCGGAGCCTCTCCGGCGAACAGGTGATCTTCTCGAACAGCGAACTGCTGAAAAGCCGGATTCATAATTTCAAACGAATGACGGAGCGGAGGATTGCGTTCACCTTCGGCGTGACGTACGATACACCGATTGACAAACTGAAGTCCATTCCTCCCACGGTGCGGGACATCATCACATCCCGCAAACAGACACGGGTGGACCGCGTCCACTTCAAGGAGTTCGGCGAATCAGCGCTCGTATTCGAGATCGTTTACTTTGTGCTGAGCCCGGACTACAATCTGTACATGGATATCCAGCAAGCGATTAACTACGAGATCCTGCGAAGTTTCAAGGATCGGGGGATCGAATTTGCATTTCCAACGGTGACTGTGGTGGGTGCGCCGGGCACGTCCTGATCGATTATTGGCCGACCGACGCTTCCGGCTGAGGTGGGAAGTCTCCCAAGAGGTACCGTTTTGCCGCTTCCAAATCGGTGAAGAAAACCACGTCCAGCCCCGCGTTCATCGATACCGTCTCCACAAAATCGTGCGTGTGGTCGCCCGGGCTTACCAGCGTCGCGACCCGCGCCGTGCGATCTATCCCCTCCATCGACCGCATATCCAGGTGTGCAAATGCATAGGTCGACGTGTCCGTGTCCACGTTCCTTGCTTCCGTGACATCGACAAGGTATCTCTTGATCCCCATCGATTTCCCCACTGCATGAGCTTCCATGTTCATCTGCATCGCCGACTGACGCGTGATGTTTCCCTTCACTTTCAGGATGATGTACTTTCCGTCACCCGAGGGAGTGATCGTATATTCCACTGTTCGGCCTCCCGGAGCATATGCTGCACACGATATGGAGTACGGAACTCACTTGAGGTCTCCCATTTCCAACCTCAAATACCGCTTTATGGCTTCCAGAAAATAGTAATCGGCGAAAATGGCGGGCTTGTCCGTGTTTTGATTGCCGGGCTGCGTCAGGAACTGCGTCGAATGGAGCAGGATGACGTCGGTGTGCTCCCGTTCAGCAAGGTAGCGGGGAGAGCACAATGCGACGAGCATTGCCACGGCCTTCTCACGGTACCGTTCTCTCCGGGCCGGATCATTCACATACGTGCTGAGCTCAAACAGCGCGGAACAGAAGATCGCCGTCGCAGAGGCATCCTTGACGGTTCTCGACTCCGGCCCCGCGTCGAAATCCCAGGTCGAAATGTTGTCCGGGGTCAGTCGTTTCAGGAAATAGTCGGCCAACGTGCAGGCCTTTGTTAAAAAGCCCTGGTCCCTGGTATACCTGTAACAAACCGTCATGCCATAGGTGAACCACGCATGCCCCCGTGTCCAGGTCGAGCTGTCGTTCTGTCCCTGAATGGTCCCCCGATTATAGATGGCCCCCGATTCTTTCTTGTACCGCACGACATGATACGATCCGCCGTCGGGTCGGAGGAAATCACGATAGGTGGTCATGGCATGGTGGATCGCATGGTCCCGCAACGAGGCCGGGCCTCCGTGTTCCGCTCCCCAGAACAGAAGTTCGAGGTTCATCATGATATCCACGACGACCGGATAGAGCGTTGTGTCCTCGCTGAACGGCGGCACGTCCCAGTAGCATCGGAGCAATCCGACCTTCGGAGAGTACCTCCTGTCCAGGGTGATCGCCGCGTCAAGCATGACACGCCGGTAATCTCGCGCCTCCGCATCGGGGAGATTCCTAATTCCGTTCCCGAAACTGCAACCGATCATGAAGCCGAGATCATGCGTGTTGGTGTCGAACGCTTCCTTCGCGAGTCCTGCCGTCCATTGCTCTGCCCACCGTTTGAACTCGTCGTTGCCGCTCAGTTCGTACGCGAGCCAAAGGCAACCGGGGTAGAAACCGCTCGTCCAAAAGTTTGAAGGGGTGTCACTCCATCGGAGATTATGGGGAGCGTAGGAAGGGTATTGTGTTGTGTCGCCCACCTCACGCACACTCGACTCCAGATGGGCTAGCGAAACGCGCAGCGCATGGTGAATGAGGGAATCAGCTGGCTCCTGGCTCAGCGCTCCTCCGGGGGCAAGGAGCACGACGACGAAAATGGCCAGGGCGGTGCGCGCGCCGTGGGACAGAACCGAGACAGTGCACGATGTACATCGCATGATGGGTCACCCGGAGAATACAACGGGTGGAGGCCATGCAACGTGAGCATGGCCTCCACGTTGCCCGTTACTTGCCTTGCGGATTCTCCTGCGTTTTCTTGTTGTGCTTCATGCGATAGATGTCTTTGCTCGCCTTGTTCTGATCCTTGCGGAGCTTCGCGCGCTCGGCCTTCGTGACCTTTCCGTCTGCCTTCGCCATTTGCTTTTCCGCCTGGATCGATTTCTCTTCACTGTGCAGCTTTGTCGCCTCGCCCTTCGTAAGTTCACCGCTCTTCACGCCTTGTTTGATCCGCGCATGCTGGAGCTTCTGGCGCTCCTTCACGATGGGAGTCTTTGGCGTCGACGGATTCGGGTTTGTCTGCGGCGCCGGCGTGTCCTGCGCATAGAGCATGCCGCTGACGACCAGCATTGCGGCGGTGAGTACCGGGACTATCTTCATAGTGTTTCCTTTTTATTGTTGAACGTTTTCCCCCCATGAGAAATTTGTGCTCACACCTCCGGATAGAGATCCGCGAACGGATCCCATTCCGGATTCCGTTTCCAGTCATATTCGATCTCGTTGCTCTGCTGCACGGCAACACTTTCACCGAATTGGTCGGCGACGAATCCCAGCGCCATATCGAGTCCCGCACTGACGCCGGAACTGCTGTAGATGGTCCCGTCCTTCACCCAGCGGGCCTTCTTCACCCAGACGACTTTCGGGGAAACCTGCCCGGCCCAATGGAATGCACGCTTGTTCGTGGTCGCCCTCCTGCCGTCCAGCTGACCTGTCCTCGAATAGAGGATCGAGCCCGTGCACACTGTAAGGACAAACTGCGCGTGAGCGGCCAGTGAGGCGAGAGCGTCGATGTAGGCGGTGTCCTGCAGCAGACCGCGCGTGCCAATTCCTCCGGGAATCAGGAGGATGTACGCAGAAGATCGGACATCGTTGAACGGCCTGCACTCGATGGTCACACCCTGTACGCTGCTAACCCGGCCTCCGCGATGCGCATAGAAACCAGGCACAAAATGCTCTCTCATTCTGCCGAGGACTTCGATCGGACCGAACACGTCGAGTGTTTCGAATCGATCGAACAGGACAGTAACAATTTCCCGCGCGCGGTCCACTGTGTCCATATTGAGGGTTTGTCCTTCGGCCGATCACGCCGGGATCGTGATCCAGAAGGTTGTCCCTTCACCTTCCGGGAGAGAGATCGTCCCGTTAATCTGCGACGTCAGATCCTTGACGAGGGAGAATCCCATCGACGACACCGAAGCGAAATCCAGACCCTTCGGCAATCCCACGCCGTTGTCGGCAACACCGAGCTGAGTCGCGCGCTCGTCGCACCGATGGAGCGAGATGGTGATCCGACCCCGGTGGTTGCCGGGGAAGGCATGCTTGAACGCATTGGTCACGAGTTCATTCACAATGAGTCCGGCCGGAATGGCGAGATCGATCCGGAGACGAATGGACTCCACTTCCAGCGCAAGAGTGACGTTCGGCCGCTCGAACGCCTGGGCCAGTTGACTCGTTACCCCGCGGAGGTAATCCGCGAAGTCGATGCTGGAGAGGTCCTGACTGCGGTAGAGCCGCTCATGCACCAGCGCCATTGCCCGCACGCGGAGCTGGCTCTCGCTGAGAAGTTCGCTGAACTTCTTGTCGTTGACCTGCCGTGCCTGAAGGTTGAGGAGGCTGGAGATCACCTGGAGATTGTTGTTGACGCGGTGATAGATCTCTTTCAGGAGCATTCCCCGCTCATGCGCGAGGGATTCAAGGCGCTTCTGTGCCTTCTCCCATTCCGTGATGTCGCGGTCGATCCCGATGGAATACGGTTTCCCCTTCCAGGTGATCGGCGTGCCCACGTACTCAATGACATTGTCCTTCCCGTCGGGGCGGATCCAGGAAAAGGACCCCCGGTACGCTTTCTTCGCCGCAACCGATTCCAGCCGATGGATGTTCGCCGCCGGATCGAGTGTTTTCTGAATCGTGTGTGTTCTCCCCATCTCCAGAAGCTCGGCGCGCGAGCGGCCTGCCATTTCGGCGTAGCGTTCGTTGCAATCGATGAGCGTTCTCCTGGCAGGGTCCGGATCCTCGGTGTAGATGCAGACACCGTCGAACACATGCTGGAAGAACATGCGAAAGCGTTCCTCCGACTCGCGGATCTCCTCTTCCGCCTGTTTCCGCGCCGTGATGTCCAGCAGCGAGGCCACGCTTCGCGTCGTCCCGGGGATGATGTCGATCGTCAGGAGAATGTCGCGCACGCCTCGGTCCCTGCGCACAAACCTGAACTCGTATTCTTTCAGCGCCGCTCCGCGGTCTCTCCTCCGCAAATCATGCTGCGCCCGCATCCGTTCAAGATCATCCTTCACCACGAACTCCGTCCAGCTCTTTTTCCCTTCGAGCTCCTGTTTGGAGTACTGGGAGAGGCGTTCAAACTCCGAATTGGCGAGACTGATCACGGTATTTTCTTCCAGCAGGACGGTGGCCGTTCCGGTGGTTTCGAACACCGCGCGATAGAGTTCCTCGCTCTTTTCCAGAGCTTCCTTGTCACGCTTGCGTTCAGTGATGTCCCGCGCGATGACCTGCACGCCTTTTTCCCCCATCCAATCGATGGGCACCGCGCGCACCTCGACGTCAATGACGGTTCCATCAAGACGGACAAACTTCTCTTCCAGGGGCGGTGCGGCCGTGTTTTGCTCGAGTAATTTCCAACGCTGGCGGATCGCTTCGTGGGAATCCGGGTGGGCGATCTCAAAGACCGACCGGCCGATGAGCTGCGAGGGGTCCGTCGCCCCGAGAAGCTGGCAGCACGCCGGGTTCGCGAGCACCGTTGTTCCGTTGACGTGGACGTACAACGCGTCAGGAGAATACTCAAAGAGCGCCCGATAGCGCTCTTCACTGTGTCGCGACGTTTCCTTCTCGTTTTTCTCGAGCGCCCTGCGAATGACCGACGGCAGCCGGTCCAAGGCGTCTATTGCAACGAAATCCGTCGCGCCCTGTCGGCGCAGGTCTGCGGCGGCGTCGGTGGCGAGCGGTGGGGACAGGCAGATGAAGGGAATGTTCGGGCACGTGTTGAGGGAGATCTTCAACGCGTCCACGATGGATGGGCCGGAGGTCGGGAGTCCGCAAAGGATGACATCGCAGGGACGGCCGCGAAGGAAGGTGGCGAGATCGGCCGTGGGGTTTGCCTGATGGACGTCAACGGAGTAACCGGCCTTGGTGAGCAGCGCCCGCAAGGGTTCAGGGGCAAGGGGAACATTGCCAAGGCACAGCACCCTCAAGAGCATCACCTCTCCGCTTTCATGTCTCATTGCCCTTTCTCCTCCTGACGGTTCTTGCTCCAGGAGGCCGCAACGGGCATTCTCTCCCTGCCCGCAGCCTAATGTGGTGGGGCAGGTCCAGGGACATTCTCGATTGCGAAACCGTGATGCAATATATAAATGACCGGAAGAAGAGTCAATGAGCGTGTTTCACAAGCTTCCCATTGGCGCGAACCGCGATCGATCCTTTTCCCTCGCCGCGGACTTCCTCCGATTTGTTCTCCTTCGACAGGACAAACCTGCCTATCAGCCGCTGCAAGTTGTCGCTCATCCTGCTGAGATCCTCCGCCGCCCGCGCGATCTGTTGCGTCCCACCCGCGGATTGCGACGTCACCGAAGAGATTGCTTCCACGTTCTTGCTGATCTGTTCGCTCGCCGAAGATTGCTGTTCCGACGCGGCTGCGATCTGCGACACCATATCTGTCACCCGCTGGCTGATCCGGACGATGTCGCCGAGCGCCACCCCGGCCTTGTCCGCCAGCGCAATCCCCGACTCCACTTCCTGCGTCCCCACGCGCATCGACGTCACCGCACCGTGCGTGTCTTGCTGGATCTTTTTGATCATCCCCGCGATTTCCTTCGTCGCCTTCGTCGTGCGCTCAGCGAGCTTGCGCACTTCATCCGCCACCACCGCAAAACCACGCCCCTGATCTCCCGCCCGCGCGGCCTCGATCGCCGCATTCAGCGCCAGCAGATTCGTCTGATCTGCGATGTCGTCGATCACGGTGATGATCTCGCCGATCTGGTCCGAACTCTTGCCAAGCTCTTTCACCGTCTCCGCGCTCTGGCCTACGACCTCCGCAATCCGGCGCATCCCTTTGACCGTGTCAGCCACCACCTGGCCTCCGGCCTCCGCGTTCACCTTGGCTTCCTTCGCCACGTTGGCCGTTTCGGATGCGTTCCTCGAGTTCTCCAGGATCGTCTTCGCCATTTCCTCAACCGCTCCGGCCACTTCCGCCGCCTGGCTCGTTTGTTCCTGCGTACCCGCCGCGAGTTCCTCGGTGCTCGAACTAATCTGATTCGACGCGCTTGCAGCGGCGCTTACTGCCTCGGCAACGTCCTTCAACGCCCTCTCCAGCGAATCGGCCACGCTGTTGATGGAATCCTTCAGTCTCGCGTGGTCTCCCCGGTAGTCCCCGGTCACCCGCGCTGTAAGATCGCCCTCTGCCATCTTCTCCATGATTGCGCGCCCCTCTTCGACCGGCCGGATGATCATATCCAGGAGAGAGTTCAGCCCCGCAACCATCTTGAGAAACTCTCCTTCCAGCCCGTCGGTATTCGCCCGTGCCGCGAGATTTCCGTCCGTCGCCTTCCCCGACAAGGTGATCACTTCGGCGGTAAGCCGGCCGATATTTTCGTACAACCGGATAAACGACGGCAACAGTTCGTCCTCCTCGCTGCGCCGACCAACCGCGCGGATCTTTTCGAGCTGGGTCATCCGTCCCTGCGACACCTCCTCCACCATCGCCACGATGTAGGACAACCGGTCGTGCGTCTCGTTTACCGCTTTCGCGATGTCGCCGAAAATCCCTTCGTAGTTCCCTTTCACGGTGTGAGTCAAGTCGTTCACCGCAAGCCTGCTCATCACGAAGGCGCCTTCCTTCAATCCTTCCAGTCCGTCGATGCAGTTGTTCAAGCTCTTCTCGATCTCGGCGAAATCCCCCTTGTACCCCATCGCGATCTTCTTCGGGATCAGGCCTTTCCCGATGCCGGCGAGCACATCGGAGGACACACGCAAGGGGTCGACAACCGCATCCAGCGTCGCGTTCACCCCTTCCACCACCTTCCGGAAATCGCCGTGGTGCCTCGTCGCATCGGCACGCGTGGAGAGATGTCCTTCGATGGCGTTGGCCGACAACAACTTCGTGTCCGCCACGAGTGCATTCACGGCCTCGATGCACACATTCAGGTTGGTTTTCAGCGTATTGAAATCGCCGTGATATTCCTCCGTGATCTTGGCCGGGATTTCTCCTTTGCTGATCGCATCCACATAATGCGCCGCAGTGGTTAAGGGGCCGATCACCGCTTCCAACGTTGCGTTGACCCCCGCGACGATGTCGCGGTAGCCCCCGTCGAACATCGAGACGTCTCCGCGCATCGACAACTGTCCCTCCACTGCCGCATCGGACAGCAACTGCATTTGCGCAACAAGGCCCTGCAGGGAATCCACGGTCCGCGACAGCGACGGCGTAATCTCGTCGCTTTCGCCGAGTCTGGTGACGGTTACGGAAAGGTCGCCGCGCGAGATCATGTCCAACGTCCGGGCTATCCCTTTCAGCATATCGGCGAGAGCATTCATCGCTTGCGACATCTCCCCCACTTCATCGCCCGAGGTGACCTCCAGGCGCATCCCCAGCGACCCACGCGAAAGATGCCGCACCATCTCGAGTGCCTGCCGCACCGGCGTGGCGATCAAGTTCGTGATCACGATCCCCAGGAACATGGCAAGGACCACGGCAACAATGACCGCACCCCAGAGGATTGCCGACACCAGGGACTCGGTGGCCGTCGACTGTTGAGCGGTTTCCCGGGTGATCTGATCATCGAGGGCAATCATCTCCTTCAAATCCTTCTGCATCTCCAGGGCTTTCTGGCGTGAATCCAGCGAGGCCTTGAACGCCTGGTCGTCGAGAGCGACGATGCGTTTGTCCGAGAGCGGAACATTCGATGCAACAAGCCGATCCTTCTGTTCCGCAAAATCGCGCACCACCTTGTGCGCCGCCGTCCAGGTCCGCCACGAGGACTTGACTTTCTCCCACAATGCTTTTTGCTCGTTGTTTTTCGGGAGATCGTTCAAGACTGCATTTGCCGTATCCGCCCTGGCAAACGCAGCATCGATCCAGGCGTATTGTGCCCGCCGAATGTCCGGACTCATCATTTGCTGGTTGATCAGGCCACGCTCTCCCACCCACACTGCCTGCTGCGCATCGCTCAGCGCGAGGAGGGATCGTGAACTCGGGATCCGAACGTCGATGAGTTGCGACGTGTTGCTGTTGAGTTTCGAGAGTCCAACGCTGCCAACCAATCCAACAATGGCCGCGATGACCGCGACGAAACTGCATGAGAGAAGGAGTTTGGAGCGGATCTTCAGATTCACAAACCACGTCTTCATGACACCACCTGGAATTAGTGATAAGCTACCTCAGAGCCGGAGTAGAGAATCAGAAGAATTCAAGTCCTGTGCCAGACGGGAGGAACGACGGTCGGATCGATGAAGCTTGAAGATTTGGCTCGGGGGACCGGAAAAGAGGTCCGCAGTGTGGAATGGGGCAGAAAACGGCCTGAAGGACACCCTATTTCGCTGCTGACATCATCAACACCCTGCAATTGCGGCGGAGGCCGTGACCGCAGGAAGATATGTGACCACATGGCCAATATTCTCATGGTCTCCCTGCTCGTGACTGGTCAGATTCTCTGCTCGCGCGTCACTTAATCCTTGCCTAGCGGAGCGATGACCTGGTCGAGGACATCTGCCTTCGAGGTTACGCGCTCAAGGTAGGGATACCGTGGGCCGCCATGGTAGTCAATCTCCATCGTCATGATGTACGCACCTTGCGACGCGATGATCCGAATGGGCGACGAAGAACCCCGCGCCGATGCGATGGCATCGCGAAGAGCACCAGGGGTAAACTGCCGCCCATCGACGGAGATCAGGTGCATCGTGGGGATGAGTCCTGCCTTCGCAGCGGGAGAGCCGACGAGAACATCACGCACCTCCCCATCCCAACCGACCTGCATGCCGAGTGAGTAGCGTAAATCGTTCATCTTCCTGGCCTTCTCCGTCGCCGACTGCATTTCGCTTATCGAATCTCTGTAGGCAAGTCTCCATCCTCCCATCTCAATGCCGCCGAGCGGGGCGTGAGGATTCAATGAATCGAGACGCGAGATGAAGAACGATCGCCAGTCGTATGGAACCACGTGATTCAGCGTCGAGACGACATCATCGAAGGTATACGGTTTGACTTCCGGTGGCGTCGAGGGGGATCCGTGGAACGCCCTGCAGAAATCATCGAGCGATTTCTTGCCTCCTGTCAGCGTCCGGATCGTCACATCGGCTTCGAGCCAGATCAGATCCCCTTCGTCATAGAAATCGACGCCGCGTCTGAACGACGCCCAATCCTCTCTTGCATCATAGAGCACCGAAGCCTCATCCGCAGCGTCCTGCAACGGCCGCCATTCGCGGCCGGGACGATTGTCCAGCCCAGCGGCAACGAGAGCAAGGTTCTCCCTGTATTCCTCGGGACTACGCAACCCGGAACGCGCAGTCAAAATATTGCCGAGATACTCGGTGAGTCCTTCGTACACCCAGAGAAGATCATCCTTCATGGGCGTGGAATAGTCACCGGTCGCAAGCCCGGCAGGACGGCGGAACTTCCCGTTCCACGAGTGCACGAACTCATGCGGCAGAAGGCCGGCGTGTGCAAGCTGGAGTTGCGGATCGACGACAGTTCGCTCTTCGACCCTGTCGTCACTGCACTGGTGATGCTCAAGGCCGAAGTGCGCGGTCATCTCGCTCAAGGTGTAGAGGAAGTCATAGTGATCGAAGTGATGTGCCTGAAAGAGGCGGTTGGCCTGCACCACCAGGTTCCGGTACTCGTCGACGACATGTGCAGGCATTGCAAGCGCCGCATCATCATCGCTCACCATGTCGATGTGGTACGGAACAGTTTGATCGCCGGTGATGTCCACCCGCTTGAAATGCACTCCGCTGAGAACGGGCGAATCGATGAGGGTATTCAATGGCACCGGGGCAAAGTGAATTTCCCCTCCACTCTCTCCCGTCACCGTCAGAGCGGTGGCGTAGTTCCATCCCGAGTGAAGCCGCAGACTCGCGCTGACCATGATGTCGGCCGGTTTCTCATTTTCCGGATACAGGACAACCTGATTCCAACTGAGCATCAGGAGTCCCGGCGTCGACGATGCCGCGGAGGAGTACCCTCGTTTTGTGGGAGGAAGAATGAAGTCGAAGGAGACCTCGACTGAGGTAACGCTCCTGGGGACCTCACAATGAACGGCGTACATCTGCACCAGATCCCGCCGCCAATGCAAAGTGGATCCGTTTGCCGAAATCTTCAGGTTCACCAAATCCGCGATGGGACCTGTCGGTCCGTGCTCTCCCGGGATCCACTTTGGATAGAACAGCGTGAGCTCACCCGGCTCCACGGCGATGCTTTCCCGCGCGTGAAGGAGATTTCGGTTCGATTCCGACGCATCGACGGCAAGCGTGATCGAACTGCTCGCCATGACGAACGTTGGAACAGCGAGTAGGGCAAAGAAGACTCCCCATAGGACTGCAGAACGCCTTCGGCTGAACATCCTTCCTCCGAGAAAAATGGCCAAGATATCTCTCGTGACAACCACTTCCGGAATCAAATCATTCCATGGAAGAAGAGAAAATTGCTTATAGAAGGGTCGTTTGCTACCCTATTCTGCATGTACTCAGAAGGAGTCCCCCCATGACCGTCGTCTCTTCTTCAATTTCCGTCCGGACGAAAGGAAACAACGATGTCCGCGATCTCACGCCCGACGTAGAGCACATTCTCGGCAATGCACACGTGACAAATGGGATTCTCTCGGTCTTCGTCCCGGGATCAACGGCGGGGATCACGACGATTGAATATGAAAGCGGGGCCGTTGAGGACTTGCGAAAGGCGGTTTCGCGGCTCGCGCCGGAGAATATGCACTACGACCACGATGCGCGCTGGGGTGACGGGAATGGGTTCTCTCACGTGCGTGCAGCTCTTCTCGGACCTTCCCTCTCCATCCCCGTGGTGGACGGCCGTCTTCGGCTGGGCACGTGGCAACAGATCGTGCTTGTGGATTGCGACAACAGGCCGCGTAGCAGGGAGATCGCCGTGCAGATCGTCGGTGAGTGACCAATTCACCCCTGGCCCCTCTCTTGAGAAGAGAGGGGAAGGATATATCCGACAGCGGGGCGGTCACGAACCCCCTTCTCTTTCCAAGAGAGGGGGGAAGAGGGATGAGTTCAAAACCCGACCGTCAGGTGATTGCTCACCCTCGTCCTCATGCTATCGGGCAGCGTCTGATGTCGGATGCTGTCCAGTATCCTCGCGCGGTAGCCGGGGAAGGTTTTCATCTCTTCGACGGCCGTTCCGGGAAAGATCGACATGCGATCGCCCGTTTGTGCCGCGTGGATGAGCACATCAGGAGACCATTCCCGGGGCCACTGGCTGTTCAACAACGGCATGACACGTTTCATCCTCGCGATTTTCCCCCTGAGGCCGTTGACGAGAGCAGGATCGTCACCGGAAGCGAAACGCACGTCGATCGTAACCTTGGAGCTTACCGGCAACGAAGGCGTCTGAACTGTCAGCGACACATGATCTCCATCATACCACCACCCGCTCTGTGCTTTGTCCGTCGTCCTGTTGACAAGCCGGCCGTTGACCATTACGCGCACGGGCGGGAATGAGGACAGAAACTCGACCTGGTAGCTTCGTTCCTTCACCATCCCCCGATAGCTCCCCCGCGCTGGTCCGATCGACACCGTCCGTTCTCCCTCACCTGACCGCTTGTGCGATATCGGAAGCCACGATCCGGCGCCGTGCTGGTATGACGTATCGTTCCCGGCATCCTCATAGACCTCTGTCGCCCCGCTGTCTCCAGGCGCGATGGCGAGGATCAACGGATCGACCGGCTTCTCTCCTGTGTGGGACATTTTTGGTTGCATCGGCACGATTGCGCCGGCCCTGAGGAAGACAGGAATCTCATCGAGAGCAAAGAAGCGTTTTTCCCATGACGGACCGTGCAGCCTTGTCCCGGTGAACCATTCAAACCAATCTCCCGGAGGCAGCCACACGGTCTGGGGAGCCAGCAGTGAGTCCTTCGCAAGAGGAGTCGCCACGGGCGCCACGAGCATTTCGCTCCCGAAGAGATACTCCTGCGGGGAGGAGTACGCTTCATCATACCCGGGATAGTCATAGTACAACGGGTGACAGATGGAGACGCCGGTATCGAATGTTCGTCTCGATTCTGTGTAGAGGTATGGAATGAGCGCATACCGGAGCAGGAACGCATCGCGCATCCGGAGAAAGTCGTCGATCGGATATGCCCAGATCCGCCGCTCCGCGCTGGGGTTCTTTGTTGTGTGCGTCCGAAGGATCGGACTGAACACGCCAAACTGGATCCAGCGCGTATAGAGTTCGGGGGAAACCACCCCGGGCATATGTCCGCCGATGTCGTGGCTCCAATACCCGAATCCGACGTTCGCCGCCGTCGCCGTGAAGTACGGTTGAAAGGCAAGCGAAGGCCAGACCGAGACGACATCGCCGGAGAAGCCGATTTGATACCGGTGGTTCCCCAGCCCTCCCCAACGATGGAAAAGCAACGGCCGCGCCTTTCCCTCCCGTTCCATGTCGGTGAAGAACACATAGTTCAGCCACCACGTTGGCGTGACGCCGGGGATCGGCGTCGTGTTCCACTGCTGCCAATCGAGCCAGAAGAAGTCGATCCCCTGCTTCTGGAGCCCGTGCATGACGATATCCATGTAGTTCGTGGCGAACTTCTTGTTGGTGATATCGAACGGGACATATTTCTTCGTCGAAGGATCGATGCCCATCGCCTTCGCCATTTCGGGATAGACCCGCTCGTGCGGCTGAATTCCGGAAGCGGGGTGTATATTGAGCGTAGTCTTCAGCCCTTGCTTTTTGCACCAGGCGAGGAATCCCAGAGGATCCGGAAAGTAGTCGCTGTCCCACGTGTACCCTGTCCAGCCGAGGCGTTCGCCTGCCTGGTCACGGACGTCCTTGCTCCATCGCATGTCAAACGTCAGATGCCAATCCATGTCGATGACAAGCACATCGAGGGGGACATCGTGCATGTGAAACTGTCGGACGAGGTCCTTGAATTCTTCATCGGTATACGCCCAGTATCGGGACCACCACGTTCCGAACGCGAAATGAGGCGGCATCGGGATCTTCCCCGCGACGCGCGTGAAATCATACAGCTCCTTCCTATACCCATGGCCGTATCCGAAGAAGTACAGATCCTGACCGTTGGTATCCTTCCGTGCCTTCACCCACGGCCAGGCTGAGTGATCAAGCAGAGGCCGTCGGCTGTCGTCCACGACCGTCCATCCATCCCGCGAGAGGAGGCCATCCTCCAGGCTCGTGGATCCCTCCACGCCATCCAGTGTCCTCGTCGTTCCTTTCAGGTTGCCGCCGTCCGCTATCCCCGGCCGCCATGATTTCATGGCTCCGTTCATCGAGAATCTGATCTCGAGGTTCTTTGCCGTAAATCTCCCTTCCGAACCGACGTAGCGAATCTCGAGAGAATCGGTACGAATGATCGTCGTGTCGCCCGCCATCGAGCGGACCAGACGCGGCACGGGCATATGCCGGTTGACGAAGACGAAGGAAGCATCGTCCACGAAGCTGCAGTCCGGCGACCATTCGAGCCGGGCGAGCTGCGGGGTCAGCAGCGTGAAACGCGCATTGCCCACAGTGACGACGGATCGCGCATCGGCAACAGGGTTCGCGTCCCCGGCAAACAAGTCCCCGGCGGCGCTTGAAAGCAGTGTGAGAATCGCGATGGCAGGAGCAAAACGCATGTATCACCTCTTGAGGCTATGGCTGTGCTTGGCGGCGCGGGCCGGGGAATCATTCACCGGCCGACGTGACCGGTCGCTGTGAGACCGGAAGTAACGATGCTCCGATGAGAAACGATCGAACACCATTCAGAAACGTGTCATCGTCCACCAGAATGCAATCCGTGTGTCCGCCGTGAAGCGTCAGGAAGGTCTTGGGAGGGGCGGCAGCGGCGAAGAGGAGACGGGCCTGCGCAATGGGAATGCTCGCATCGTCGACGGCATGGATGAAGAGCTTGGGAAGCGTCAGCGCACCGACCCGGTCCATCGAATTGAACCTGTATTGCGTCAGGAGTTTCACCGGAAGATAAGGATAGCTGGCCTGCTCACAGTCGACCATCGACGTAAACGCACCTTCGGTGATGAGGCAGGCGGCGTCGAAGTTGCTCACCAGCTCGATGGCGACGGCGGCCCCGAGGGAGTGCCCATAGACAATGATGTGGTGCGGCGGGACTCTCAACACATCGGTCAGGTAATCCGCCATCGCCTGGGCATCCTTCGCGAGTCCCTCCTCATCCGGATGTCCATCGCTTTCTCCGAACCCACGGTAATCGCCCGCGAACACATTCACGCCGAGCCGCTCAAGTTGCCGATACCGGTCAACACAATCGGAGATATTCCCCGCATTCCCGTGCAGATACAGGATCCAGATGCCGGAGGAGTCTCCCTGCCGGCAATGCATTTCCCACGCCGTCAGCCGGATGTCGTCCTTCGTGCGCAGATCGACCCGTTGATACGTGAAGTCCGGGGTGTTCTCGGGGGGAATGACCGCCCGCGTGGGGT
Source organism: Bacteroidota bacterium (assembly GCA_035506295.1). Taxonomy (GTDB): domain Bacteria; phylum Bacteroidota; class Ignavibacteria; order UBA10030; family UBA6906; genus DATJPR01. The sequence continues at coordinate 16,601 of DATJPR010000092.1, forward strand.
GCAAGACGAGGCGCTGCTCGTTAATGACAAACCACATCCCCATGCTGCTATACACCAGCACGACGGCGACAACGAGGATCCAGAACAGCCTCGGAAGCAGGCGCCGAAGGAGACTGCCCGGCTGCGTGTCAGTGTTTGCCATCGTGGTAGGAAGGAGTGGCTGGGAGGATTTCCGCTCGGTCCCGACGAATGATCCTGAGCGTTGCGCCCCGGTGGAGGCGCTGGACGAAGCGCAGCGCGCCGTACGAGACAAACGGTGCGACGAGGACATCAACGGTGTAGTGCACATGCTGGAGGATCACGGCGACCCCGACGCAGACGGTGCACAGGAGGAACAACGCCTTCAGCTTTCGCGACTGCACGCTCAGGCAGAGCAGGAACAAGGTCGATGTGTGCCCGGAGAAGAAAAGATCTTTCGTCGGCGTCCTTCCGCTGCCGAACAACTGAACCAGCGGATCCTTCAACGGGATCAGTCCTCCGGGAGGGTCCAACGGCATCACGTACATCATCGTGATCCGAACGCCGACCATGACCACGTAACTTTGAATCGCGACAAGAAGTACGCGCGGTTGGCGAACGAGTGTCGCGATGCCCACCACCAACCCCAGATAAATGACGCCGAAGGTCAGCCAGGTGAGATCAATGGGAGAGATACGCTGGAGGAACGGGTCGACCGGCGTGACGCCCGAACGGTCTTCCACAAATTCCAGGAAATGCGAGAGTGCAGTCAGTGCGGCGAGGAGAACGATGACGGTCCAAACGAGCTGGCGTTTGAACGATCGGTCCGCCAGTGCTTCAGACCAGGCGACAGCGACCGAAGGGTTCTGCATGGAAAGGCTCTTGGTGGTCGGCACGAGGATCATCTTTCGAGCGTAACCTACCAAGAGCCGGGTTGAAAATCAATCTCAGCGGACAGCAGACAGCGGACAGCAGACAGCAGACAGCGGACAGTGGCCAGTGTACGTTCAGAGTCCCAAAGTCTCGAAGTCTCCCTCTTCTGCACTCGCCGGCTCTCTCACTTTCCCAGCGATACGCCAGCCCCCTCCTCGCGCACGGAGGCAGGCCGTTCCTTCCATGGAATTCGCGCAGCCCACGCAACACGTTTGAAGAGGCCGGGAATCGTGACGCGCAGGCCGTCGAAGTATGTGTAGAGCACCGGGATCAGCACCAGGGTCAACAGCGTCGAGCTGATCAGTCCGCAGACCACGACGATCCCCATCCCCTGGCGCATCTCCGAGCCTGTGCCGATGGCTGCAGCGAGCGGCATCATCCCGAAGACCATGGTCGCCGTCGTCATGATGATCGGGCGCAGCCGCGTCTTGCCTGCTTGCACGAGCGCCTCGTGCATCGCGAGCCCTCGCGACCGCAGCGTGTTCGTGAAATCGACCAGAAGGATCGCATTCTTCGTCACCAGTCCCATCAGCATGATGAGGCCGATCATGCTGAACATGCTCAGCGTCGTCCGCGTGAGCGCGAGCCCCGCGAACGCGCCGACCAGCGCGAGCGGGAGCGAGAACATGATCGTGAACGGATGGATGTAGGATTCGAACAAGCTCACCATGATGATGAAGACGAACAACACCGCCAGGCTCAGCGCAATCGACATGTCGCTGAACATGTCGCGCATGTTCTCCGAGTCTCCGCCGTAGAATACCCTGATGCCCTGCGGAATCCCCCTGGCGTTGATCATGGATTCCGCCTCCCCGGTGACCTGCCCCAGCGGGACTTCGCCCGACAGGTTCGCGGCGATCGTGATCAGCCGCTCGCGGTCCTTCCGTTGGATCTGCGACGGTCCAAGGCCATAATAGATGTTTGCGACCTGGCTCAGGCGAACCGGCTGGCCGAAGTGGTTCAGCAGCGTGATGTCGCCGACGTCCCGCGCGAGCGAGCGGCTCTCCTTGTTCAGCACGACACGCATGTCGAAGTCGGCATCGCCTTCCTCATACTTCGTCGAAACGTCGCCTTCGAGCGCCGTTCGCACCGCGAGGCCGACCTCGGCGAGGCTCAGTCCCATCCGCGCGGTCTTGTCACGATCGACTTCGATTTTTACTTCAGGTTTTCCTTCCTCCCACGAACTGGTCACATCGACCGTACCTTTGGCTTTCGCGACCATGGCCGACACTTCATCGGCGTACTTGATCACCTGGTCAAGGTCCTGACCGATGATTTCAATCTGGAGGGGCGCCACGTTCGCCGCGCCCCACATGCTGATCGTATGAAAGCTGGTCTTCATGCCCGGGATCTTCGCAGCGACATCCTTGATGGCCAGCATGATTTGCTGGGTGGACCGTGAGCGCTGCCTCTTGTCGACGAGCTTCACCTGCACTTGCCCCACGTTCGACTGGTCGGCATTGCGCCACTGACTTTCCTGCCTCCCCGCCGTCGACAGGAACCGATCCACTTCGGGCAGGGAGCCGACGTACGCCTCAACCTTGCGTACCGCTTCATCGGTCTTCTCGGTGGTTGTTCCGAGCGGCATGTCAATATTCACCGCGAACTCTCCACGGTCGGAATCCGTCATGAATTCCGTCCCGATGAGCCCGAGCGGAACGAGCGCCAGCGAACCGATCAGAAGGGCCCCGCTGATGCCGATGATCGCCGGCCGGTGCCCGAGCGCCCACTCGAGAATCGTTTCGTACCGCTCACCCAACCGCGTCTGCCACTCATCGAGCATGCGCACGATGCGGCCCAGGATGCTCCCGTCCGCATGATGGGTGATCCTCGACCATCGGGCGGCAAGCATGGGTGTGAGCGTGAATGACACAAACAGCGACAGCAGGGTCGAGACCACGACCGTGATCCCGAACTCGCTGAAAATGCGTCCGACGAGACCTCCGACCAGAGAGATCGGGAGGAAGACCACCACATCAACCAGCGTGATGGCGATAGCAGCAAAGCCGATCTCGCTCCGTCCTTCAATCGCGGCTTTCACCGGCTCTTCCCCGTGCTCGAGATGCCGGTGAATGTTTTCCAGGACGACGATCGAATCGTCCACCAGGATCCCGATCACGAGCGTCAGCGCCATCAACGACAGGACGTTGATCGTGAACCCGAACAACCAGATAAAGAACAGCGTCGAGACAAGCGATGTCGGGATCGCGAGGAGCACGATCAGCGAGTTCCGGAAACTGTGCAGGAACAGGAACAGCACGATGGCGACCATGAGAATCGCCAGAGAGAGATCGCGTCGCACCTCGGCAAGCGACCTCCGCGTGAACGTGGTGAGGTCCTGCGCTACCGTGAACTTCACGCGATTGCCGTACTCTCCTTCGACCTTCGTCATCGCCGTCTGCAGGAGATCGCACGTGCGGACGCTGTTGGCATCCGACTGCTTCCTGATGAGCAAGGCAATCGACTCTTCGTTGTTGAGCCGGCTGAGCGTGTAGGTCTCCTTCTGCGTGTCCAGGACGTTGGCAATGTCTTTCACGTATACGACACCCGTCGAGGTGGAGGCGACAATCACGTTCCGTATCTCGTCGAGCGAGCGGAATTTCCCGGCAATCCTGACAATGTATTCGTGCAGCGGCTCGTCGATCTTTCCCGTCGGGAAGTCGAGGTTCTCGCGGTCCAGCGCCTGCGAGACCTGAAGAATGGAAATGCCGTACGCGTTCAGCTTCTGGTTGTCCACCTCGACACGGATCTCGCGTTCCTGGCCCCCCACGATCGTCACCGACGAAACACCGTCCACTTGTTCCAGCTTCGGCTTGATTTTGTCCTTCACCAGCTGGAACAGGGCACGGGGTTCATACTGGCCCGTCACGGAGACGCGCAGAATCGGGAACGAATTCATGTCCGACTTGGAAACCCGGGGCTCCTTGCAGTCGTCGGGCAGAGTGCTTCGTGCCGCGTCCACAGCACGCTGGACGTCGTTCACCACTTGATTGACGTCGGCAGAGAAGAGGAACTGCGCAATAACGACCGACACGCCCTCGCTGGAATAGGACCGCACATTGTCCAGTTTGCTGACTCCGCTGATCGCCTCTTCCATCGGCTTGGAGACCTGGGACTCCACTTCTTTGGGACCCGCCCCGGGATAGATCGTCACCACCGACACCATCGGCCAGTCCATTTTGGGGAGGAGATCGACCCCCATGCGGGAGTAGCCGAAGATGCCGAGCACAGCGAGGGTAACGAAGATCATCGTCATGAACGACGGACGGCGGATCGCTATTTCGGTAAGTTTCATCGCATGATCCAGAGTTGGGTGCGGGTTACTTGACGAGGACGGCGGCTCCGTCCTTCAGGTCCTTCTGGCCGAACGTGACAATCACCTCCCCTTGTCTCAATCCGCCCGTCACCTGACATTTGTCGGTCGTCCGGATGCCCAGTTGCACGGCGCGAAGGTGCGCGACCCCGTTCTCCACCACAAACACGTGCGGCGACGGGCCGCCGGAGATCAGCGATTCCATCGGGACCGTCAATGCCTTGCTGACGGCGTTGGTCGCAATCTCCACCCTGGCGAACATGCCGACTTTCAGGTCGAGCGCTTTTGTGTTCTTCACGACGATCTCGACCGGGTACGTATGCCCCGTGGGTGATTCGGTCTTCGAGCCTACGGCAAGGACCGAGCCTTCCATCGACAGACCCGGTCTCGAATCGATATGCAGGGTGGCGCGCTGATGCGGCGAAACCCTGCCGATGTTCTCCTCGGCAACGCTCAGTTTGACTTTGACGGTGGCGATGTCGACGATGTTCGCGACTTCTTTCCCGGGTGCCACCATCTCCCCCACCTCGATGCGCTTTGAGGCCACGACGCCGTCGATCGGCGACTTGATCCTCGTGTCCGCCATCTGGCGAGCTGCAGCACGCAGACCAGCCTGCGCCCCCTTGAACTGTGCTTCCGCGGAGTGCAGAGCCAGGCGATTTCCCTCCAGCTCGGCATCGGCGATGTCGTGGGAGGTGTAGAGCGACTCGGCGCGTGCGTAGTCGTGCTGCGCCTTCGCAAAATTCGTTTCCGCGGCAAGGGCCTGGGCCTTTGCCTGTTCCAGCGCCACCGCCTTTAACTCGTCGTCGACCAGGACGAGCGCGTCCCCTGTGTGGACAACGTCACCGAGGTTGATCAGGACCTTCGTGACGCGGCCGGCGGTCTCCGAACTGACGTTCACATCGCGCATCGCCGAAACCGTCCCGACGGCGCTGACGGTTTCCGTCAGAGGCCCGATGCCGACCTGCGCGACCTCGACGGGGATGGCGTCCGGGCCCCGTTGTACCACCGTTGTCTGATCCGAGTGATTGACAAAGCCGGCAATGATGAGAACCACCACCGCGGCGCCAACCCATACAAGGGGTTTCTTGACAAAAGCGACTACTGACATGGCGAGACCTCGCGTGATTGCGTAAGGGGAAATGGTGTCCGTGCTATGGATGCAGCGTTCCCGTCGCTCGCGCGAGTTGCGTGTCGGCGATCAGGAAGTCGTAATAGGCCGTGATGTAGTCCGTCTTGGCGGAGGTAAAGGCCGTCTGCACGTCGATCAGATCGACATTGGAGGCGCCGCCCATTTCGTACCGGCGCGTCACGGAGTTGAGGACCTCCAACGCCTCCTCCTGCGCCTTGCGCGCGGTCTCCATCCGTTGCTGGGCCGCGTTCAGGCTCAAACGGGCGTTCGTCGCCGCCATCATGAGTCCGCGCCGGAATGTCTCGACCTGCGCCTCGGTGCGCTTATATTCGTATCGGGCCTTTTCCATATTGGTGAAATCGCCGAAGCCGTTGAACAAGGGATAACTCACCGAGAGCGCCAGAGCCCAGGGCCGGATCCCGTCCAGCGCGAATGTCCCGTTTTTCTCCCACCCGTACTGGAACGCGGCATTGATCCGCGGTTTGAAATTCACCCACGACTTCTCGACGTTGGCGTCCGCGAGGCGCAGGCTGGCGTCCATCGCCTTCATCGCCGGATGCGCATCCAGGAATCCGGGATCGAATGCCGCCGGAGCGCCGCCGCCCACCACGGCGGACGCGACCGAGGCAACAAGGACCGCTGAATCAGGCCGACCAACCGCCTCCAGAACAAACTGTCTTTCCAGCTCCACGCCCATGACCTCATTCAGTTGGATCCTCGACATTGCAAGACCGTTTTCTGCTGTAATCGTCGTGCCCTGACTTGATGCGCACGCGACCTCCCAGCGCAACACGTCGGTCTGCGTCCGTTGGCCGAGCGCGGCCCGGCGCGACGTCATGTCGAGATAGCGCTTCGTCCGCTCCGCCGCCTCGTGGGCGAGTGCAACCAGTTCCTGCGCCTTGAGCACGGTGAAGTACGCGATCTTCGTACGGGCCGTGACATCCTGTTCTGCATCTTCAAAGGAAAACTCGCTTCTGTCCTCGAGCGCGTTGGCAGCCGAAAGACCGACGATCTCCGCTCCGCCGTTGTATACCGGTTGCACGACCGTGACTCCTGTCGCGTAGGTGTCTTTGTATGCGAAGGGCCGGAGATCCGAAAGCATCGAGGGAGGAATCCCCAGCGGACCTGCGACCTGCTTGATGAAGTCTACGGCCGCATTGGCCATGGCGAGGGTTTGCTCGTCGATCCTCGTTACGCTGCTGGAGATTTCGACCTTCGGAAGGAAATTGGTGACGGCGTTCAGCTTCCCCCAATGCGAGGCGGTAACGTCGTGCCGGGCGCTGAGGAGCGATCGGTTCTGATCGAGAGCAATCGACACGGCTTTGTCGATGGAGAGATATTCCTGGGAGAACGCCATACCCGCTCCCAGGGCGGCAGTCAGGATCACGCGTACAAGAAAGTTCATCGTCGTTCGTTGAGGCAGAGAAGTTGGAGAATGTACCGTCTTCGACAGGACCTCCGCGCGAGGCCAGAGGCGTCGTTCTACTGTGTTGCGGTTGGCGTCAGCTCGAAAAGTCCCGCCATCTGTTTCTTCCCCTTCTCCGTGAGCATCCCTTCCACCAGAAGTCGGTTCGATTTCCGAAGGAGCGACTCCAGATGAATTCCCATCTCCTCGAGCCAGACTTTTTCATCCTGATCGATGAGGCGCATCAAGCCGTCGCAGTTCGCCCACAACATCACGGAAGCTTCCATCGGTTTGATGTCGTCGCGAATCAACCCTTCCTCCTGCGCCATCTGAATGGGAGCGCATACGCATCCCCAGATCCGCTTGTTTGAGAGATTACACTGGTCAACCATTTCGCCCGAGATCAGCGTGTGCATCTCCCGGTGCTCGTAGAGATAAGCCATCCTGTAGTAGTCCCTGTGCTGCAAGAAATAGGCGTAGTATGCGTTCCCGAGATTCTCAATCAGCTTGAGTGGAGGTTCGCCGGTGGCGGTGGCTTCCTCAAACATCCTTGCCAGGAGATCCCAACCCCTGAGCGCCGCTGCGATGTAGAGGTCCTCTTTGCTCTTGTAGTACAGGTAGATCGTCCCCTTGCTGAGCTCGGCTCGCTCGGCGATTTCATCCATGGTTGCTGCAACAAGTCCCTTCTCAAAGAAGACCTTCTCGGCAGCACTGATGATCTCCTCACGTCTGGCTTCTTTTTCCCGCTCTTTCCGTTCCTTGATTCCCATTCTGACCTCGAATCGCAATTATGACTGTTAGTCATCAAATATGCTTTAATATAATTACTGACATATATTTTGTCAAGAGAACAAGCAGAAAAAATTGACATGCGAGAAGAGACTGACTCATAGTCATTTGTACGCGAGGAATGCCGCGAAGTTGCAGGAGGAACTTCTGTCAACCTGGGAGGGATTGATTTAGGGGCACCTCTTGCAACCAATCACGGACTGCCCCCATATGACGCAATACCGCACGCCAGACCGAAAGGACTTCCTGTCTTGAGCATTGACAACCGAATCGCTCCCGGATCTCCGGGAATCCCGGCCCGATGGACTTCGAGTGCAAAGAACGGTATCGGCACCGCCTTGAGTCCCGCCAGTCGTGTCTGGTTTACGCACAGCCACGGCATTCTGAACGAAGTGTACTTCCCCGATGTCGACCAGGCGTGTACTCGAGACATGGAGCTGCTCATCACGGACGGGCGCAGCTTCTTCTCTGAAGAAAAGCGGGACACGAGGTCGACGATCATCGCTGACAAGGGAACGCTACCTTCACATCACATCCGGAACACATGCCTTCACGGACGCTATATCGTTGACAAGGCCATCATCGCGGATCCGTTGCACGACGTCATCCTCCAGCGGATCGCTTTCACATCGACTCAGGGGCAACCCGGGGACTATCATATCTACGCGTTGTTGGCGCCCCACCTCGACAACTTCGGCGCCGGGAACACCGCGTGGGTATGCGAGTACGGAGGGCATCCGATGCTCTGCGCCCAGCGAAACGGTTCTGCCCTCGCGCTGGCAAGCTCGACGGGATTCCTCAAGCGGTCGGTGGGATATGTCGGCACTTCGGATGGGTGGCAGGATGTGTATCATCACTTTCGGATGACCTGGGAGTACGACCGGGCCGACGACGGCAACGTGGCAATGATCGGCGAGATCGATCATCTCTCAGGGGACGGCGTGGTCGTTCTCGCACTCGGTTTTGGAGAGAATTGGGGGGAAGCGTGCAGCAGTGCCCTGGCTGGGCTCCGACAGGATTTTGCCGTCGTTGCAGACGACTATCTTCGACGCTGGGTACAATGGCAGGAGATGCTTCCCCGGCTTCAGGGAGCGAATGCCGCAACCGAGCACCTCTATCGCGTCAGTCTCGCCGCCCTCCGGACCTGTGAATCGAAAATCCACCCCGGGGGAATCATCGCCAGCCTGTCGATCCCCTGGGGCTTCGCCAAGGGGGATGACGACCTTGGAGGCTACCACCTCGTCTGGCCGCGCGACCTGGCGGAGTCGGCCGGTGCCCTGCTTGCAGCAGGTTCCACCGAGGACATGCGTCGTGTGCTGGAGTATCTCCGGCAGACGCAGGCGGAGGACGGTCACTGGCCGCAGAACATGTGGCTTGACGGCACCCCATACTGGTCCGGAATTCAGATGGATGAAACGGCGTTCCCGGTCCTGCTCGTTGATCTTGCCTCGCGCAACGGGCAGTTGATCGAGGATGAGCTCGCCAGTTACTGGCCGGTCGTCCGGAGGGCGGCGGTCTATCTCATGGTCAACGGGCCTGTGACGCAAGAAGACCGATGGGAGGAGGACGCAGGTTTCTCCCCCTTCACGCTGGCCGTCGAGATCGCTGCGCTTCTCGTTGCGGCAGCATTCGCCGACCGGTTTGGAGAGACTGAACTGGGGACATGTCTGAGGGATACCGCGGACATCTGGAACTCGAGCGTCGAACGATGGACCTACGTGACGTCGACGGATCTGACATCGCGATTGGGTGTAGCGGGATATTACGTCCGCATCGCGCCGCCGGATGTCTGTGAAGCATCGTCGCCCGAAGGCGGATTTGTGGCAATCAAGAACCGCCCACCCGGCACGACGATGGAGTCTGCGGACGACATCATCAGTCCCGATGCCCTCGCGCTCGTCAGGTTCGGCCTCCGGGCAGCAGACGACCCGCGGATTCTCGACACGGTGAAGGTCATTGATGCGTTGTTGAAAACAGACACTCCGGCAGGACCTGTCTGGCACCGGTACAACGATGATGGTTACGGCGAGCACGCAGACGGTTCGCCTTTTGACGGAACGGGAATCGGCAGGGCCTGGCCGTTATTGACAGGCGAGCGCGCCCACTTCGAGCTTGCCGCCGGGAATATCGCCGTCGCCAGAACCCTGATGGCCGCGCTGGAATCGTTCGCGAATGACGGAGGGATGTTCCCGGAGCAAACCTGGGATGCCCCCGATATTCCGGCGCGGGAGCTCTTTTTCGGTCGCCCGTCAGGTTCAGCCATGCCGCTGGCCTGGGCGCACGCGGAGTACGTGAAGCTCCTGCGCTCGCTCAACGACGGCCGGGTCTTCGACATGCCGCCGCAGACGTACCAGCGTTATGTTGTCGACCGCACAGAATCGCCCTATGCCGTCTGGCGTTTCAACCTTAAATGCACGCAGATCCCGCGCGGGAAAGTTTTCCGCCTCGAAACCCTAAGCCGCGGCCTGATCCATTGGAGCGCGGACGGTTGGCAGACCATCAACGACACTCCGACGCGCGACACCGGCTTCGGATTGCACATCGCAGAGCTCCCCACCGGACTGCTTCCGATGGGAGCAACGGTGCGCTTCACCTTCTATTGGAACGATGCGGACAAATGGGAGGGGAGGGATTTTGCGGTCAGGATTGCTTAACCCTGGCGCGGGGAAGAAAGTAGGGACGTTGCATGCAACGTCCCTACGAAAAAACGCCGACACAAGAGAGGCAACTCCTCTCCTTACCAGATCTTTGCCCGCTCGTTCACGGGCCGGTACATCGGGTCACCTTCCTTCACATTGAAGGCGGTGTAGAACGCATCGATATTCACGACGGGTCCGATCGTCCGGTATTTTCCCGGCGAATGGGGATCGATGATCAGGCGGCGTCGGAGCTCTTCCGGACGGTAATTCGCGCGCCACATCTGCGCCCATGCGAGGAAGAAGCGCTGATCGGGCGTCAACCCGTCGATAAGACCCGGGTTGTGCTTCGCGAGTGCCTTTTCCAGCGCCGCATGCGCGATCGTCAATCCTCCGAGGTCGGCGATGTTCTCCCCGAGGGTGAGCTTGCCGTTCAGGTGAAGCGTGTCGATCGGGGTGAAGGCATCGTACTCACGCTCGACGAACTGCGTCCTGGCCGTGAATGCGATCTTGTCGACCGGTGTCCACCAGTCGGCCAGGTTCCCCTTCGCATCGAACTGACTCCCTTCGTCGTCGAAGCCGTGCGTCATCTCATGGCCGATCACCGCACCCATCCCGCCGTAGTTGACCGCGTCGTCCGCGTTTGGATCAAAGAAGGGCGGCTGGAGAATGCCGGCGGGGAACACGATTTCGTTCATCGAAGGATTGTAGTACGCGTTCACCGTGGGCGGCGTCATCCCCCACTCGGTCCGGTCGACCGGCTGACCGATCTTCGCCAGATCGCGCTGGAACTCGAAGGAGTCCGCGCGCATTACGTTCAAGACCAGCGGTCCGCGGTCGATGGCAAGCCCCGTGTAGCTTTTCCATTTGTCCGGATAGCCGATCTTCACCTGGAACGCATCGAGCTTGCCGAGCGCTTTGAATTTGGTCTCATCGCTCATCCACTCGCGGGTCTGAATCCGTTCGCGGAAGGCATCCTTGAGGTTCTGCACCATCTCCAAGGCGCGCTGCTTCGCCTGGGGCGGGAAGTACTTCTGCACATAGAGCATCCCGAGCGCTTCGCCGATGCTGCCGTTCACGACATTGAGGGCGAATTTCCAGCGCGGCCGCATTTCCTTCGCGCCCGTCATGGTCTTGCCGAAGAAATCGAAGTTGGCTGTGACAAAATTCTTGCTGAGCATGGGTGCGGCTTCATGCAGAACGTGCCAGCGGAGATACGTTTTCCAGTCCGCGATCGGGCGTTCCTTCAACATGTTGCTTTCGGCTTTGAAAAAGTCGGGCTGCTCCACGTTCAGCATGCCGGGCTCTTTGGTGCCGATCTGGGCAAAATAGGTCGCCCAGCTGAACGCGGGTGCGTCTTGCTCAAGGTCCGCCAGCTTCATCTTGTGATAAGTCGCATTCGGATCGCGGCGCTGCACACGCGTCATCGACGCGTTGGCAAGGGCCGTCTCTATGTCCATGATCGTCTTGGCCGATGCCGTCGCCTGATCCGCCGTTGCTCCCGCCAGTTCGAACATCTTCGCGACATGCTTGACGTACTCGTCGCGCAGCATCTTCGAATGCTCATCTTCCTTCGTGTAGTAGTCGCGGTCGGGAAGACCGAGGCCGCCCTGGGCGAGTTGGGCGATCTGATTCGTGCTTGCCTTGGCATCCTGTGCCACATAGAACGCAAACGCGCCGCGGAACCCGTGGGCGTGCAGATACGCCACCGTCGCCGAGAAGTCGGTCAGGCTTTTCACGGATTCGATCCTGGCGAGGAGATCCGCTATCGGCGTCAACCCTTCCTGCTCCGCCTGAACGGTGTCCATCGCGCTCGCGTAGAGATCGCCGACACGCTGAAGGTTTGTCCCCTTTTGTGCAGCGCCGTTGTTCTCCGCGCTCTCAAGGATTTCTTTCAGATCGCTATAATTTTTCTCCGTCAGCTCCTCGAAACTTCCCCACCGGCTGTACTCGGCAGGTACGGGATTCTTGGCTAGCCAGCCGCCATTGGCATACTGGAAAAAGTCGGTTGCCGGTGAGACCGAAGGATCCATGTTCGCGGGATTGAGACCGTGAACTTCTGTCGTATTCGGCTGGTGAGGCAAGCCGGCGCCAACGAACAGGAACGATAGTCCTGCAACAGCACAGAACACTACGTTGCGTTTAGTCATGTAGACGCTCCATTGAGAAAATTTGCCGCCTCACAGTCCGACGAATTTCCGGAACGCAGCGATCACCACAACGATTCGGGATTGAGCAAGGGAAGGATGTCTGCAGCGCGCGGATCTTCAAATCGGCTTTGGAAATGAACGGATGTTACCGCATCGCTTACCAAGGCGGCGTTAGATTCCTTTATACGAGGATTGGGGGGGGAGGTTTCGAACTAGAAGAGATTTTGCAGGTTTTGCCAAAAAAGGGGCCGAATCTCCTGCCCGCTCCGCTCAGAATCTCGCCCATGGATGGAGCCCCAGAAGGCGCGATTCGCAGGCAGGGATCCGGCTTTGCCATCTCCGCTTCCGCGTCGCAATGGTTCCTTCATCTTCCAAAGAGATCCATCAGAAACTCCAGAGGCCCCTCATGATCTTTCCTGCTCGTGCGCCAGTCGTTATATCTCTCGCGGGTGATCAACCCGATGGGGCCCTGGTAGATCCCGCCGTGAAGCCAGCCATCCCAGACACGGACGGCAAGGACGTTCTCCTGACCAATTTTCAGAAGCCCGACAGGGATCGTATAGGTCCTTAACCAGGAGTACTGATTTCCGGTCCTCCCCGGTTTTCCATCGGCGGGGATGGCGCCTGTTTTGCCGATCACCTCGCCGTTGAGGTATGCTTCGTCATAGTCGTCGACTTTCCCGAGGAGGAACAGCAGCCTCTTGCCGGCAAAAGAGGAATCGACGGTGAAATGAAGCCTGTACCATCCTATGCCGTCGTAATTCTTGTAGCCCTGCGTCTCCCAATAGATCGGCACGTAGATGCTTCCCCAGCCGCTGTCGTCAAACTCCGGCGATTTCCACTCCGGGGCATCTCCAGTTCTGAACTTCCACATTCCGTCGAGGGTGAGGTCGGGTTGCGGGCGGTTGCGGATCTCGTACAATCCGACTTCTCCCCCTGTGATGCCGCCGTTCATCTGCCCGTCATATACGCGCACCGCGATGACGTTGTCCTCGCCCTCATGGATCGCCCAGGCAGGGATTTGGTATTCGCGTTGGACCGAATACTCAGATTCGTATTTCGGCGGCAGCGTTCCGCCAAAGCCGACAAACCGTCCGTTCAGATACGTTTCGTCGGCATCGTCGATGGTCCCGACCTTCAGCACCAACATTTTCCCTTCGAGATTCTTGGGCGCCTTGAAATGCTTGCGGTACCATCCAAAGCCGTCGTAGCCGGGATATCCCTGATCCTCCCACGGAGAAGGGACCCGGATCTGGTCCCAGGATTCATCGTCAAACTTTGGGTCAGCCCACGTCATGTCGTCCCCTGCTTCGAATTTCCATTGACCTCGCAGATCCATGATCCTGGACATCTCCTGGGGATGAGCAGACTGGATTCCGGCCAGGAGGCACAGGGCAAGAGTTGCAAGAGTGGTTTTCATGGCGACGTCCTTGGGAAATGAAACGGCTCCGACAATGTCCTGCGTAATGTACGGAGCCGTTTTCCATGAAGTGTCATACAAAGATCAAGGTTTGTAAATGGTTGTCAGCGTGCCGACGAATAGGTCGGGCCGGCCGGGCCGAAGTTTGCATCATGAAGCCGAATCGCCACGGTGGAGAACAGTTTGTCGGGCGGATTGCAGGTTTCGCAATCGCTGACCGAGATCAACCCGGGGTTGTCCATGACCGAGCCGGCGAGGAACGCCTCGTACCTGACCATCGGGGTTTCGCCCGCTTCGACAAGGCGTTTGATTTTGGATTCTGCGCCCGCGAGATCGTACTGCGGATTGGCCACGCGAATACGGACGAGATGATACAGCGCGGACTTCACGACCCCTTCGTTTTCCTGGCCAAGGCACCACGCGAGGTTCTTGACAGCGCGGTCAAAGGTAACAGCCTTGTTCGCATACTTCGATTCGTCGTATGACGATGACCCTGCAGCCGCTTTCCCCTGGGCAAATGCCAGGCTCGATGCGGCGCACAGTGTGGCGACCAACAGTGCAGTTTTCATGGTGTCTTCCTCCTTTGCGTTGGGGTTCGTGTCAGGAGCGGTAGAATGTGTGCTCCGTATACACGATCGTACGGGAGGCAGGGGAGGAAGATGTGACGGATGCGTCAGGAGATGTAAACGATTGTCATGGGATGAGCCGGTAGCCCGCTCCATGGACGGTCACGATATGCCGGGGGTTCGCAGGATCCTCTTCGATTTTCTGCCGGAGACGCACGATGAAATTGTCGATCGTCCGGGTCGTCGGCGTGGCGTCGTATCCCCACACTTCGTTGAGGAGCGTCTCGCGCGAGACGTTGTGATTGCGGTGCGACCAGAGATACTTCAGCACTTCGAATTCCCTCGCGGTCATTTGCACGGTCTTCCCGTCACAGGCGGCCGTGTACGCCTCGAGATCGACGACCAGCCTGCCGATGGTGACGGACTCGCCGCTCGCCAGCGCAGCAGGATCGGCTCTGCGCATCACCGCCTTCACGCGTGCAAGAAGTTCACGGAGACTGAACGGTTTCAGGACATAATCGTCGGCACCAAGTTCAAGCCCGAGGACCCGGTCGATCTCCTCCCCCTTCGCCGTCAGCATGATGATCGGCGTCGAGACGCCCTTTTCCCGCGCGTTCTTCAGAATATCGAACCCTGACATGGTCGGGAGCATAACATCGAGCAGGGCAAGATCGTACGATCCACCCGTGAGTTTGGAAAGTCCTTCCCCGCCGTCTCCTGTCGCGTCGACCTCGTACCCCTCGATCGTCAGATTGTCCTTCAAGCCTTCCCGCATTTTCGGCTCGTCCTCCACGATCAATATTGTCGGCATAACGTGTGCCCCTCCCCGGAGCTTACGACTTCGGTAGCCAGAGCGTAAACGTGCTTCCTTTTCCCGGCGCGCTCTCCACCGTGACCGTTCCGCCGTGGGCGTCCATGATGTTGCGAACGATGGCGAGGCCGACCCCGCTTCCCCGCGCCGCTTGCCTGGAGCTCTCGGCGGTCCGATAGAACATTTCGAAAACCTTGTGCAGGTCTTTTCGGAGGATGCCGGCGCCGCGGTCTTCGACACTGACGAACACCCGCGCGGTGTCGCTCCCGGTCGCGATCCCGAGGAACTTTGACTCGCCTCCGTACTTCACCCCGTTGTCGATCAGATTCATCAACGCCTCACCGATCGCCTCTCCATCGAGCCGGACGGAGGGCAGATGCTCGTCCAGGTTCATGACGAGTTCGACGTGCTCCGTCTGGAGAAGCTCGCGCCACACGTCGACGGTCGTCGTGACCACGCTGTTCAGATTCGCCTCGCGCAGCGTGAACGGCATTCGTCCGGCTTCGAGGCGGGAGAAGTTCAAGATATTATTGACCAGGCGCGTGAGCCGTGCAGTCTCCGAGACGATGGTCGCATAGTACTCCTGCTTTTTTGCATCGTTCGGCAGCCGGCCGAGCTCCAGCGTTTCGGCGTACATGCGGATCAACGCAAGCGGCGTCCGGAGTTCATGGGAGACGTTCGAGACAAAGTCCGACTTGAGTTTCGCCAGTTCCGACTCCCTGCGCACGTTGCGATACGTCAGCCATGCCCCGGTCAGGAGCAGCAGATCGAGGGCGACAATAATGATGATCAGTTGTCGCGAGCGGGTCGACGCGAGATCTTCCGCCGAATCCCCGCGGAAGCGGATGCCGACCTCAAGGCGCGGAAAGATCCAGAGTGCCCGCCGCCGGACGATGCTATGGAGATCGCCTTCGTCTGTGGTAAACACAGCGTTGTCTGTTCCCTTCCGAAACACGGCGGCGATCAATTGGTTCCCGGCGGTTTCGCTCAGTTTCGGTCCGAGGACCTCGCGCGAAAACCTTTCAGGTTCGATGAGAATTCCACCCAGGCCTCTCGAAGAATTCGAAAACTCGACAGGAAAGAGAAGGAGGACTCGCATGTCGCCGCCGGCGCTGTCGAGGAGCTGAGGCAGCAGCTTGGTGTAACCGCTCTGCCGAAGCTGGAGCATGCGACCCAGGCCGGAAGAAGCATGACGAAAGTACTGTTCCAGGAGTCCCTCATCCAGCGACGTACCGGCGCGCATTTTCATCTTCACGAGGCTTCCGGTGGAATCGGCAAGGAACGCGCCATCGACCGAAGGATGCCGTTCCAGTTGCAGGGCGAGGGCTGAATCCAGCGTTCCCCCTTCAATCACTCCCCTGCTCATGGACGCTGTCCAGATGCTGAGGAGATCCCAGGCATATTGGTTCAGGGACGTCAGGGCTCCGTCAAGTTGCCGATTATATGTCTCGGTCAACATCCGTTCGGTCGAGCTCATCGATGCGAGTTCGTAGCCCGAAAACAAGAGCACCGGAAGAACGATCAGGAGCGTGAGGATTCCTGCAAGGGGCAGGCTGGCCTTTCGACGACGTTTTCGTGCTGAGAGGGGAGCTACCATGGACGTTCGTAGGCATCCCGTGTGCGCAACCGTCCCACAAGTTCGGCGTCGGGTTCAAACGGGCTCGAGGGCTGCCAGCGGGGCATGTCGAGGGACAACTCGTCACCAAACGGCAGTCCCCGGAGTTTGCGGTTGTGTGCTGTGATCATGAGCGGCTCGAGGTTGAGCACGTCCAGGGAATTGTACGCCAGCAGCGTTTCCAACGCCCGCGCGTTTTTCGAACGGCGATATTCGCGCCACAGGAGGACAGCCATATAGCCGTCGACGCCTTCGAGCGTGCCGCGGTCGAGCCCCAGTTGATGTTCGCAATTCTTCAGTCCCCCCTGAATCCCCACGCTTTTCAGGATGTATCGGAGATCCAGGTGCACCGGAGCAAACGATTCACCGAATTGGCGCTGGATAAACGGGAGATCAAAACTCCTGCCGTTGAACGTCACCAGGAGTTCAACCGTCCGCAGATACTTCGGAAACTGCTCGAGATTTCTCCCGTGGATGAACTGTCGGAGGTCAAGGCCGTCGTAGACGACAATGGTGGTAATGTGATCGGTCCCCCTTCCCATCCCCGTCGTTTCGATGTCCAGGTAGACGGCTTTCTCCCGGAACGGGCCATAAAGCCGCCACAGCTCCGTTTGCGGAAGAGACTCCGCGAAATATCTCATGTCCCCGGAGCTCATTGCGCGGCGGGAGTGCGCGAGATGTTCATGCAACGCCGGGCGGATCCTTTCGTCCACGAATCCGTCATGGTCGCCTTCTGCATCGTCCCAGTGTGTGATCCCCGCAGCCCAGAGAGAGCGCTCGGACCGGACGGAGATCCCGGGAAGATGGCAGAAGGTGTGCTCGAGCATTGATGTGATCACTGTCCCTTCTCAAGGTCCTTCAGCCAGGCCTCGGCCGCGGCACGGCCCGCCGCGACGGTTTCCTTACCGGCGCGATAACACATCTTCCACTGGTCGGACTTTGATTCATACTCGGGGTTCACGAACATCTTGGTATTTCCCAATCCGTCCTTGAGCTGCGCATTGAAATCGATTCCGTCTGATACCTCGAGAAATTTCTTCAGCCATGAGCGGATCAACGGCGTCGGAGACGTCGGATAATCCTTTTCCCACGCTGCAAGTTGTTTCTGGTATTCCTGCTTCTGCATCTCGTATCCCTGCTGCGACATCGCCTCCATGTCTTTGGAGTACATCGGGTTCGCGGGGTCGTCGATGGACTTGAGCTGCGTCTTCATCACCTCGATCACGCCCTTCATCGTTTCCTGCGTCTTGGCGTCGAGCGATTTCATCGATGCCTCCGTCTGCGCGATGCTCTTCTGCAGGCTCGCCTTTTGTTCACTCTTCAGCGAGTCCATCGATTTCGGCGGCTGGGGGGGTTCGGGTTTCTTTGTGTCCCGGTATTCCAGGTACTTCCTGGCAAATTCATCGGTCTGCGTGTATGCGCGCGCGTAGGCGGCGATGTCCTTCACAATCGCAGCACGGTCACCTTTTGCCACGGCTTTCAGTGCCCGCGCGTCGGGGATGGAGAGATACATGCCGCTGAAGCTCGACCAGATGCAATCATGCGCGACATCGTCCGGAATGTTCAGCTTGCGCAAAATGTCGGATCCGGTGACGTACGCCTCGCGCAAAGCGATGAGCGGAACTACGCACAACAGGAGAAGGGCGGGGACAAGAATACGTCGCATAGAGATCCTCCGGAGGTTGTTGCGCATGGCAGGGTGGACAAGGGCTCTGGCGCAAGATAGGAAAAAACTATTTGCGATTCATTCTCTGGTCGAGGAAAGAAGAAAGGAACGGACCGCAGACACGAAGGGCGCGGGGGCGTCGGCATGCACCCAATGGCCGCTCCCCGGGATCGTGCGCACCTCGGCGCGGGGAAACATCCGTTTGATCAAGGGGATATCATCGTCCCTGACGTAGGCAGAGTGTTCGGCACGGAGGAACAGGGCCGGGCCTTCGAACCGGCGCCCCCCTGCCAGGGGAGCCGCCACCGCTTCCCGGCTGCTGTCGAGCGCGGGGAGATTCATCCTCCAGACGTAGTTTCCGTCCTCGCCCCGACGGATGTTGGTGAGAAGAAATGCGCGAACGCGATCATCGGGAATTGATTGCTGCAGAGCATGATCGATGTCCGTGCGGGAGGAGAATTCTTCGAGCCGGAGCGACAACAGCGCACGGAGTATCGCTTCGTTCTCCAGCGGAGATTCATCCGGCGAGATGTCGACGACAATGACCCTTCGCACCTTGGACGAATCGGAGAGGGCAAGTTCCATTGCGACTTTGCCTCCCATCGAATGCCCCAGAAGAAATACCGAAGGGAGGGATTCCTGTTGAAGGAATTCGGCGACATCCCCCGCCATGGCCTCGTACGTATGCACTGCATCGTGGGGGGAGCGGCCGTGATTGCGCAGATCAACGGCATAGACCGTGAAGTCTGCACCGAGCTGTTTTGCCAACCCGTTCCAGTTGTTCGACGATCCGAACAGCCCATGCAGAATGACGAGCGGTGGGCCCGCGCCGGTCGATCGGGAGAAGAGCCGCACGCTAATCCTGTCGGGCGACGCGGAGTGTCTCTTCGAGGATGCGCATATTCCTGAGGCCGTTCTCACCCGTCAATTCATACTCCCTGTCGTTGAGAATCGCCTCCGCGAAAAGGTCGATCTCCCGGGCGTAGAGATTGACGGCCCCGAATTTTTCGGTTGCGCGATCGGAGGGAAGGTCGCCGTTGCCCTTCACGATGTTGACGGCAAGTTTTTCATTGTTGGCGGTGAATTCCGGGACGCTGATCACAGCGTCGCGGCACACCACTTCAAGGTAGCGGCGCCGGACCGAGGATTCATACGAGCAGTACACCGAGCCGAGGGTGCCGCGGGAGAACCGGAGCGAGAGGTTAGCCGTGGATTCGGTCGTCTCTGCCGTCGGCAGCGGTTCAAGGTGAGCGCGGATTGAGGCGATTTCGTCTCCGACCAGATAGCGCAGCGTGTCCAAACAGTGCACGCCGATGTCGAAGAGCGGGCCTCCTCCCGCGGTGCGCATATCGCGGAGCCAGGGGCGGTGACTCTGCTTTCCATTGTACGAGAAGTCCGCGCGCGCGAACGAGACGGGCCCATACCTTCCGGAGACGATGAGTTCCCGCACCCTGCGGATGGCCGGCGAGAGCCGGACCATGTGACCGACGGAGAGCTTGACGCGGTTCTTCCTGCACGCGTCGATCATCCGTTCCGCCTCGGCGACGGTAAGCGCCATCGGCTTTTCCACCAGCACATGCTTTCCCGCTTCGGCCGCTGCCACGGTCTCGGGGCAGTGTGCCGAGTTCACCGAGACAATGAACACGGCCTCGACATCGGGACAGCGCACAAGGTCAGCGACCGTGTCAAACGCAAACGGAACTCCCACGTCGCGCGCCTTCTCCTTCGCCTCCGGCAATGACCGTTTCTGCAGCGCGACAAATTCGGCCCGATGCGATTCTCTGATTGCCGGGCCAATGGCGCGCTCGGCAAAGCGGCCGTAACCCAGGATGCCAAACTTGAGACGACGTTCCATGGAGTAGGCAGTATGCTGTATGCAGAAAGCACTCTGTTATGCAAGGAGTAGGAAGTGGGACGTAGGAAGTAGGAAGAAAGATGGAGGCTTCGATGCCATCTTCTCAAAGTCTCAGCGTCTCCCTTTCCCCCCTTTCCCCCTGTCCCCCTTCCTCCCCCTCCCCCCCCTTCTCGCGTTCTTCCACTCTCACTTCGCCGCTCGTTGCGCCAGCTGCCGGTCCACCATGATCAACGAGACGCCGCTCTCTCCAGCGACGTTCAGCATGTGAAGGACGTCCGAGGCGTTCTTCTCTTCCTCGACCTGTTCTTTCACGAACCACTGGAGCTCGATTTGTGTCGCGTGATCGTTCTCCTTCATCGCAAGGTCATACAGCTTGTTGATCAAGCCGGTGACCTTCTTCTCATGGTCCAGGACCATGGTGAAGAGGGCGCTCGGAGACGTGAACTCTGCCGCCGGCTTGTCGACCGCTTCAAGGATGACGCGCCCGCCCCGCTCGTTGACGTACCGGAACAGCTTCATGGCATGCTGCAACTCTTCCTGCCACTGAATCCGCAGCCACGTCGCCATCCCCGGGAGATTCTGGCTCTCGCAAAACGCCGACATCGCGAGGTACAGATAGGCAGAATCGATCTCGGCCTTGATCTGTTGATTGATGGCAGATTGCAGTGTTGCGCTTAACATGGCAAATCCTTTCTAGATGAGTCAGAATGTCGCAGACAGTTGACAGCGGACAGTTGACCGTCAGCTGTCCGCTGCCCACCTTCTCAGCCTTACTTGACGCTTAGAAGCTCCATCTCAAACGCCAGCGTCGCGTTCGGGGGTATGACACCGCCCGCACCCCGCTCTCCATAGGCCAGATCCGCCGGGATCCAGACCTGCCACTTGGAACCGACTTTCATCAGTTGAAGGGCCTCATTCCATCCTTTGATCAGACCACCGCACTGGAAGGTGGCCGGTTCGCCGCGCTTATATGAATTGTCAAACTCCTCGCCGTTCAGCAGAGTTCCACGGTAGTTGACTGTAACCGTTTGGTTTGCCTTGGGCTTCTGTCCTGTTCCTTCCTTGATCACTTTGTACTGCAAGCCATCGGGGAGCGTGACCACGCCCGGCTGTGTTTTGTTTTGCGCCAGGAAGGCATCACCCTCCGCCTTATTCTTATCGCCCTGCGTTTTCATCGTTGCCATCTGTTTCTCCAGCATTTCGTTTTGCCATGCCCGCATGCAGGAATCCATGGCGTTCTTGGAGAGAATCCTCTTAGCCGAATCGACCAGCGCGTCCTTCATCCCGGCAACGACCGCATCGTAGCTTACTTCGATGGAATCCTTGACAAGGTTGCGGCCGATGTTGAAACCAATCCCGTAACTGACGGAGTCTTTTTTCGTCGCGAGGGTGGTTTTTCCTCCCTGATTAATACCCTGGCCCTGGCATCCGAGAACTCCCGCCACCAGGAGAAGCGCAGCCATGTACTTCATGATCATCCTTTCGTGATAACGTTCGTGTGTTAACGTGAGAGTGGAACAACAAGGGGAAATCAGATGCCGTCGAAGACATCGTTCAACAAGGCTTTCGCCTCTTCGGCGTCTTCACCTTCGACATAAAGATCGACGCCCCGGGGGGTGCTCACCATCGAGCCCGCTCCGAAGATCCCCGGGTCGGGGGATTGGATCACCGATTCGATTCCTTCCTGCCGCAGCGTCTGCCGCGCCCGGTCGGCGTACATCCTGTCGGGAAAATTCTTGACCAACACCAGTGCCATAGACCCTCCCTTTCGCCGGCTGTCGGGCGATCATTCAATGTTGCATCGTGGGCAACGGCTTCACAAGGTATCGCTTGACCTTCTGCGTCGTCGTCTTTTCGAACTCCGCGTCGCGGATATAGAACTTCCTGATCTGCTTGAACGACGGGAGCTCGCGGTTGATACTCTCGATCTCGTCGGCGATGGTTTCGTGCATCAATTCGCGGGTGATCTGGATGCCTTTGCGCTCGGAAAGTTCGATGAACGCTTCCGCGTCGACGACAATCTGCGCGGCGATAATCTCGCCAAGTTTCTTGTCCTCCTCACCGAAGACCAGCGACTCGAGAATGAAACTGCTCCTGTTGAGCAGGTCCTCGAGCTCTTCGGGGTAGACGTTCTTTCCGCTCTTGGAAATAATGACGTTCTTCTTTCTGCCGCAGATATGCAGGAATCCGTCGGCATCGATCTTCCCCAGGTCGCCGGTCTTGAACCAATCGCCTTCAAAGGTGTCCCGTGTCGCCTGTTCGTTCTTGTAGTACCCGAGCATGACACCCGGCCCCCGGGCCCAAATCTCGCCCACACCCTCGGCGTCCGGTTCATTGATCTTCAGCGTCGTCCCGGGAAGGGGAATTCCCGCGGAGTCGTCACGAAAATTCTCAAGCTGGTTCAGCGTGAGGATCGGCGAGGTCTCCGTCAGCCCGTATCCCTGAAGAAAATTGAAACCGAATTCACGAAGCCCCTTCGCCACGAGAGGATCCTGTGCAGCGCCGCCGGCAATGAAGAGTCGCACTGACCCCCCGAACCGGTCATGGATTTCCTTGAACACCTGGCGCTTGGAGGCCTTCCAACCGATCAACTGCAGGACGTCCGTCGCCTTGATGACCGAGCCAATCAGTTTCGAGAGCACCTTGCGTTCGGCGATGCTCTTGTAGATCCGCTTGAACATCTTGTCGTAGAGCAGCGGCACGCCGAGGAGGATCGTCGCCCTGACCTGCTGCAGGTCTTCGACGATCGTCTTCAGGGATTTTGCAAAATGAACCGACGCCCCTTTGTAGAGAGGGCACAGGAGGCCGCACGTGCAGGCGTATGTGTGATGAATCGGAAGCACCATGAGAAACCGGTCTTCCTCGGTGATGTTGACATACTTCGTCATCGCCATCAGGTTCGAGGCAAGGTTCGCCTGACTCAGCATGACGCCCTTCGCGCGGCCGAGCGATCCCGACGTGAAGATGACCTCCGCAAGATCTTCAGGATTGATGTCCGGAAGGGCCTGGGTGTCGCACCCGGGGCTTTTCTGGATCAACTCCATCATGGAGAGCATGTCGCCCTGCGAAGACGCCGCATCCATGTTGATGTAGTAACGGAGGTGGTGCAGCGAGCCCCGTCGTTCATCAAAGATCGGCTCCAGGGATTCTGGATAGACGACGGCAACGGAGTCGGATTCGTGCAGGATGTTCAGGATGTCGTTGATCGGCAGGTTGCGGTCGATGGGGACGACGACGTCATTGAAGCACATGCCGGTCAGGTACGCCAGGGCCCACTGCACGCGGTTCTCCCCGATGACCGCAATGTGGCTCCTCTCCTTGATCCCGAGTCGCTGCAGCGCCGTTCCGAACTTCAGCACCATCCGCAGAAGGGCGGCAAAGGTGAGTCGGTTCACCGGCGTGTCCTTCAAGTCCTCCATCGCCAGCTTTTCCCCATGAACACGCGCGGAGCGGAGGACCAGATCCTGGATCGAGGTTATGGTCGGAACGTCGTAGTATACCGGTGTGATGCTCATGTCGGCTCCGGTTAGTGAGCGGCAGGGACAGCGAGCTTGGCCAGTTGACCGGCCGAGCTTTTTTCGACATCGGCGTGAAGACTGCTCCCATGGGCGTCCATCGTCACGATGGCCGGGAAGTCTTTCACGGTGATATGCCACATGGCTTCGGGAACACCGAATTCCAGGAAATCCACACCATCCACCGCCGTGATGCACCGTGCATAATACTGCGCTGCACCGCCGATCGCATTCATGTACACTGCACCGCACTCCTTCAGCGCGGCCTGCGTCTTTGCGCCCATGCCCCCCTTGCCGATGACTGCACGAATGCCGAATCTCTTGATGACGTCGGCCTGATATGGTTCTTCCCTGTTGCTCGTCGTCGGCCCTGCGGCGTTCATTGTCCAGCGGTCTCCCTGCTTTAGCGCCACCGGCCCGCAATGATAGATCGCCGCTCCTTTGAGGTCCACCGGGGCGTCATGCGATCCGAGGTAGTGATGGAGGACATCCCGTCCGGTGTGCATCGGCCCGCTCAACAGCACAACGTCCCCGACCTTCAGCTGCCGGACCTGCGCTTCTCCGAGGGGAAGGGTGAGGCGAATTTCGCGCCCCGTGAGCGGCAGTTGTTCCGTCCGCGCCATTTTCATGACCGGCGTATCATCTTTGTACAGCCAGCGCTTGATGCGACCGTTTGTCGCGTCGAGAACGACGCCGAGCCGGCGAAACGCCCAGCAGTCGTAGGCGACGCTCACGAAGAAACTCGCCGGAAGACGGTGGTATGATCCGATTTTGCAGCCAATCAGCGTTGCCTTCCCGCCGAATCCCATCGTGCCGATGCCGAGGGTGTTGGCGGCCTTCATCACGTAGCCTTCCAGCTCGGCCAGCGCAGGGACGGGGTTGACGTCGTCGAGCGGTCGGAAGAGTTGCTGCTTCGCGTACGCATATCCGCTCTGCCGGTCGCCGCCGATGGCGACTCCGAGCGCGCCGATGCTGCAGCCGTGCCCTTGCGCCTGGTAGACAGCGTGCAGGATGCATTTGCGGACGCCCTCGAGGTTGCGGTCCGCCCTTCCCAATTCCGGAAGCTCGACGGGAAGCGAATACTGGATGTTCTTGTTCTCGCACCCGCCTCCCTTGAGGATCAGCTTGATTTCGATCTCCCCATCATTCTCCCACTGCTCGAAATGCACGACGGGAGTGCCTTCGCCGAGATTGTTCCCGCTGTTCTTTCCTGTAAGAGAATCGACGGCGTTCGGCCTCAGGATGCCTTTTGTCGTGGCCTCGACGATGGCAGCGCGGATGTCGCGTTGCATGACGATCTGATTCGCGCCGACCGGGGTATGGATCTCAAACGTGGGCATGCCGGTGTCCTGGCAGATGGGCGCCTGGGTGTCGCACGCCATATCGATGTTCAACGCGATCGTGTCGAGCGCCAGCGATGCCCGGGTATCCTGTTCCTCGTTCTTCATCGCCGTTGCGATGGCCCGGCGGACATCGGGAGGGAGATTGGTCGATGTCTCCGTGATGAGCGCAAGCATGCTGTTTTTGAATTCGGTCATAGCTCCTCCGTCCTTCACAACGTCACGTATAGACCGGTCGGCGTGCATACGGGATCGGATCTTCGACCCCCGCCTGTTGAAATCCCCGCAAGCGCAAGGCACAGCTGTCGCATACCCCGCAGGCCTCATCCTCTGAAACATAGCACGACCAGCTCAGATGGATCGGCGCCTCGAGGGCAACGGCCTTTTTCACGATTTCCGCCTTGGTGCAGGAGATCACGGGTGTACGAATGTCGATCTTCGTCGAAGGCTTTGTCCCCTCGCGGATCGTGGCCTCGAAGGCATCGTAAAAACTTCTTCTGCAATCCGGATACCCGGAGGAATCCTCCTCGACCGCGCCCACGAAGATCGCCCGCGCACCCAGCACCTCCGCCCAGCTCACGGCAACGGAAAGAAAGTTGGCGTTCCGGAACGGAACGTACGACGTCGGAATTCCTTTCGCATGCAGATCGGCGGGAGACACGGGGATGTTCGCGTCGGTGAGACTTGAGCCCCCGATCGCGCCGAGATGTTCCATCGAGACCACAAGGCGTTTGACGGCGTGGTAGTGATCGGCGATCTCATGGAACGCGCGCAACTCCCGTCGCTCGGTGCGTTGCCCGTAGTTCAAGTGCAGCATCGCCAGATCGAACTCTTGCGCCGCCACGGCAGTTGTCACGCAACTATCCATCCCCCCACTTGCCAGCACCACGGCGCACTCCTTCGCCATCATACTCCTCTCGCAGTCGGTTCCCAGATGTACTTGTGCATCTGCAGCTGCATCCGGATCGGCAGATCGAGGGAGAGAATCCACCCCGCAAGCAACCGGGGCTCGAGCTCGCCGAAGACCGGCGAGAACAGCACCGTGACGCGCTCCGGCAAATGATGCTCGCGGACTCTCTCCACGGCCCAGTCGAAATCCTCGCGAGTGCCGATGACAAACTTGACCTCGTCGCCGCTGCGCAAAAGGCCGGCGTTGCGCCAGAGATTTTTCTTTGCCATCCCGCTCGAAGGGCATTTGAAGTCGACGATCCGCTTCACCCGGCCGTCGACGGGTTCGATATCGAGACTCCCGCCGGTTTCCAGCAGCACCTCATATCCCAGGTCGCACAGCGCCGTCATCAGGGGATGGACATCGGGTTGCATGAGCGGTTCCCCGCCCGTGACCTCGACGAGATGCGCAGAGTATCGGCGGATTTCGGAAAGCACCTCCTCGACGTTTTTTCCCGAACCTTCGTTGAACGCGTACGCCGTATCGCAGTATGAGCAGCGGAGATTGCAGTATGCCAGGCGGACAAACACACAGGGTCTACCGGCATGAGTCGATTCGCCCTGAATGCTGTAGAATATTTCGTTGACGATGAGCAGGGGGGACACCTTAAATCGCAAAGCGTTTCAAAGTACGCAGAAGGGCAGGGAAAAGCAAGGAACGGCAGGGACTTAGGAGGCCTGGCGGTGCCGGGAAAGGGCCTGAAGAACTGCGGTAACAACGACATCATTATCAAACGGTTTCCGGATGAAATTTTCCACTCCGAGCTTCTGTCCGGCAGATTCGACTTCCTTGCTGATGTTGGCAACCAGGAAAATGAACAAGGGGTAGGAACCGGTATCATTGGAGCGGAGGTGCCGGAAAAGGTCAAATCCCCGCGGACCGTCCTGGAAGTTGACCTCGGATAAAACAACCGATGGACGGCATAGCGAAAGGCCGTCCAGAGCCTCCTCGTAACTATTCGCCCCGAGGCAGTGGAAACCGTAACTCTGCAACGAATCGACAAGTCCAGTAAGGACGCGGGGATCCTGATCGACGACAAGAATGACCTCTCCCCGGTGCTCCGGCGGGGTTCCCTTACCCTCAACCCAGGCGGTCTCATGCGGGTTGGCAAGGGTCTTCAGCCTGGCATTCACATGGTCCCGGAGCTGGTTCGCCTCCTTGTTGGCAGGGTCGAGGCGCCATACGCCGTCGAGCTCGTTCAAGGTGGCCCGAAAACGGCCGCAGAGGAAGTACTCCGCGGCGCGTTCCAGATACAGGTCGACCTTCGCACGGACATAGGTGTCCCGTTGCGAGAGCTCCGATTCGGGAGTAACCGAATTGCCTTCCATTGCCACCCGGAACAATTGAGGATAGGATCAGGAGTGTCACCAGTATACACACATCCCCATCCTCAGGCTGTGCTGATAATCACAGCCGGGTGAGACATTTCAGGCGTTATCCGGTGATGATCCCGGAGGCGAGCAGGGCCACCAACAGGAGACCGAGGGCAATACGGTACCAGACAAAGATCATGGTGGTGTTCTTCATCAGGTAGCGGAGGAGCCAGGCGATGGCGGCGTATCCTGTCACGCCCGCGATGATCGTGGCGAAGACAAGATTTTCCATGCCGAAGGTGAACACCCCCCGGTGGACCTCCGAGAGCTCGAGCAGGCCACTGGCGAGAACGGCGGGAACGCTGAGCAGAAAGGAAAATCGTGCGGCGGCTTCCCGGCTGAGCCCCATGAACAGACCGGCCGTAATGGTCGTCCCGGAACGCGAGGAGCCCGGGATGAGGGCGCACGCCTGGGCAAAGCCGATGACGAGCCCGTCGAGCCAGGTGATCTGTTCGATCTCACGCGCGTGGCGCGCAACGCGCTCGGCAAGCCAGAGGAGAAGGGCGAGGCCGATCAGGCTTCCCGCGATCACGGGAATGCTCTTCGTGAGCGTACCTTCGATCACATGGCGAAGCGAGAGTCCGATGACGGCGACAGGAAGCGTGCCGATCACGACGTAGAATGCGAGACGCGTCTGCGGATTCCAGACGGACATCCCGCGGAAGAGCGCGCCCGACGCAAGATCGCGGATCGGGGCGATGATCATCGAAATGATGTCGCGCCAAAAATACACAATGACCGCGACGAGCGTCCCGAGTTGGATGACGGCAATGAATTCCGTCCACAGCTCCGGATGAGCTTTGTCGACCAGATGCAGTGCCTCACCCGCGAGAGTGAGATGGGCGGTACTCGAGATGGGAAGGAACTCCGTCAATCCCTGGATGATGCCGAGAAGCGCTGCATACAGAATATTCACAAGATCTCCTCAAGGTGATAGGTGAAGGAAGCTTCGACGCGGAAAAGTCACAACATCATGCCGGCGATGATTTGCGCGATAACGATCTTGACGATCATGGAGAGTGGATACACCGAAGCATACCATACATTCGGCGCATTGGAGGAAGTGCGCTCGCTCGCATACGCCAGGCACGCCGGTTGTGTTTGTATCCCGGACATCAGTCCCATGGCCGCCGGGAATGAAAATTTCAACGACTGCACTCCCACCAGCAACACTGTTACCGTGACCGACATGGTCACAACACCGCCGACGAATATCAGTTCCCAGCCCCCGTGCATAATCGTGCGGATGAATCCATCGCCGGCGCGGAGTCCGATGCCGCCGAGAAACAACACCAGGCCGAATTGTCGAAGGCTGAGGTTCACGCCGTACGGCATCCCCCACACCACCGGGCCGGTCCGGCGAATCCACCCAAGCACGAGCCCCACGATCAACGGACCGCCGGCGAATCCCAGGGTGAATGTCCCTCCTCCAGGAAGAGGCACCGGGATCATGCCGATCAGGATCCCGACCAGGAGTCCGATTGACACCGAAAGGAAGTCTGCCTCAGAGGCTTCCTTCACCGAGTCTCCGAAGAAGCGGCAGAGCCGCTCCACATTTCCCTTCCACGTCAGAATTCTCACACGGTCGCCGCGTTCGAGGACCGTGCTCCCCGAAGGGACGAAGTCCGTATCACCCCTCCGAATGCGCGTGATAGTGGCGTCGAGCAACTCTTGAAGGCGCAATTCGGCGATGCGACGGCCGACGACCTTGCCATCCGAGACCACGATCCTGCGGAAGTCAAGATCAGCCCCTTCGTATTGCAGCTCTCTTGGAGATTCCTTCCCGAACAAGGCAAGCGCCCGCTCGTGTCCCTCGGGCGTCGCGACGGCCACGACGAGATCTCCTTTTTCGAGAATTGTTTCGCCGTAGACAAGCGCTGTCGATTCTCCCCGCCGCATCCGAGAAAGCAGGATCCCTGCATTTTCCGGGCGCGAGAGAAACTCGGACACGGGGACAGCCAGGGATTGCGGGTTGAGCGCAACATAAGTCCTTGCCAGAACGCCTCCGGGCAGTTCCTCCTCCAGGTCCGCGGGGGACTCTCCGTGTCGCGAGAGTCGACGTCCGAGCAGATAGAATCCGAGCAGCACGCCGATGACACCGAACGGATAGGTGACGCTGTACCCGATGACCGGCGCGCTGAGGAGGGCGTCGGACACGCCGTTCTTCGCAAGCGTGACATGTTTGAGGCTCTCGATGCTCGCGGCGAGGGCCGGCGTGTTGGTGAGGGAGCCTGCGAACACGCCGGCGGCAAGTGCCCCATCGAACATCCCGGCGTAGCGCGCGGCGACGACAATCAGCGCGCCAAAGCAGATCACGGCCGCAGCAAGGAGATTTGCGCGGAGCGCTCTTCGACCGAACGAGGAAAAGAACGTGGGCCCCGATTGCAGTCCGATCGTGTAGACGAAGAGGATGAGCCCGAGCACGTAAAACAGATCGGGCACCTTTAGCCGCGAGTCGATCGCGCCGAAGATGATCCCCGTAAACAGCACCGCGGAAGGCCCAAGCGAAAAACCCGCCACGCTGATGTTCCCGATCAGAAAGCCGGCGCCGATAACGATAAAGAGAAGGACGAGCGGATTCGCGGCGAGGAATTGTATGATGATGTCCATGGAGGGGGATGAAAGGTTTGTCTGCTCAGCTGGACGGCGGAGAACAGAACTCCATGAGAACCCCGAAGGTCGACCGGGGATGAAGGAAGGCGATCTCGAGGCCTTCGGCGCCTTTTCGCGGTCCGCGGTCGATCACGTCGACGCCTTCCGCGCTCACATGCTTCAGTGCACTGCCGACGCTGGGAACGGCAAAGGCGATGTGATGCAGCCCCTCGCCCCGCTTCTCAATGAAGCGCGCCACGGGACCGTCGGGAGATGTCGAGGCGAGCAATTCAATTTTCGTCCCCCCGACATGGAAGAACGCCGTCCGGACCTGTTGGTCAGGGACCTCCTCAATGCCGTAGCACGACAACCCGAGAGCCTTCTCATAGAAGGCAATCGCGGCATCAAGATCCCTGACGGCAATCCCAATATGCTCGATGTGCGAAATGTTCATTCCAAGCCACCCAAAATCTAAAATCTAAATTCTAAAATTTGAATTTTCGCTATGTTCTCCCCACACCCCCCTCAGCACATCGCACATCTCTCCTATGCTGGCGTACGCGCGGACGGCGTTGAGGATCAGGGGAAGAAGATTGGCGTCACTTCTCGCACCCTTCTCAAGCGTCGAGAGCGACTCGCGCACGGCGTCGCCACTGCGGCCGGCTCGAACGCGATGGAGGAATGCTACTTGCTCTTGCTGAACCCGCGGATCGATGCTCAGAAGATTCTTCGGTGGGGGCTCTTCGCACTGGTACTTGTTCACTCCGACCACGACCCGAAGGCCTTCCTCCACCTCTCGAGCATAGCGATATGCTGCCTTCTGGATTTCTGACTGCACGTACCCCGCCTCGATCGCCGCGATCATCCCGCCCATCCCATCGATGGCATGGATGTATTCCTCCGCCTGCTTCTCGATGCTGTCGGTCATCGATTCAACAAAGTAGGAGCCGGCGAGCGGGTCGATCGTGGACGCAACGCCGCTCTCGTGGGCGATTATCTGCTGGGTCCGGAGGGCGACGCGGACGGAATCCTCCGTCGGGAGCGCCAGCGCCTCATCCCGGGAATTCGTGTGGAGCGATTGCGTCCCTCCAAGCACCGCCGCCAACGCCTGAATGGTCACACGCACGACGTTGTTTTCCACCTGTTGCGCGGTGAGGCTGGACCCGGCTGTCTGCGTATGGAACCGCAGCATCATCGACTTTGGATTCCTGGCATGAAAGCGATCGCGCATGATCCTCGCCCAAAGCCGACGGGCGGCCCGGTACTTCGCCACTTCCTCCAGGAGATCGTTGTGTGCATTGAAGAAGAACGAGAGCTGTCCGGCGAATGCGTCGACATCCAGCCCCGCAGCGATTGCCGCTTCGACATACGCGATGCCGTCCGCCAGCGTAAAGCCCACTTCCTGTGATGCAGTCGATCCCGCTTCCCTGATATGATAGCCAGAGATCGAAATGGCATTCCAGTGCGGCACTTCGCGGGCACAGTAGGAAAACAGGTCCGTGATCAGCCTCATCGAAGGCTTCGGCGGAAAGATATACGTTCCGCGCGCGATGTATTCCTTCAGGATGTCATTCTGCACCGTGCCGCTGATCTTCGCTTTGTCCACCCCCTGCTTTTCCGCAACGGCGATGTACATGGCGAGAAGAACTGCAGCGGGGGCATTGATGGTCATCGAGGTCGAAACACGGTCAAGCGGAATCCCGTCGAAGAGTACCTCCATGTCCGCAAGCGTATCGATTGCCACCCCGACTTTCCCCACTTCACCATCGGCAATGGGCGCATCGCTGTCATAGCCGATTTGCGTGGGAAGGTCGAAGGCGACCGACAGCCCGCTCTGCCCCTGTTCGAGAAGGAATCGGTAGCGCGCGTTCGATTCTCTGGCGGATCCGAACCCGGCATACTGGCGCATGGTCCAGAACCGGCCCCGGTACATCGTCGGCTGTATTCCGCGCGTGTATGGATATTCGCCCGGAAACCCGAGGCGGGAGACTTCGTCGAAAGGTTCGGAGTCAAGGGACGTGTAGAGAGGCCGGACAGGTTCGAAGGAGGCGCTGGTGAACGTGGCGGAACGCTCAGGATGTTTTCCGACGGCACGCGCATAGACGTGATCAAACCACCGGGTGAATGCATCCCGGAGCGTGCTCCCGGGGGAAAGTGTCTTAGAATCCATCGTGGGTTGTTTCACAAATCCTCGCACTCAATCGAGCTCGAGCAAGACCTGTCCTTTTTTGACCTGGCTGCCGGGCGTTACGCAAATCGTCTTCACATTCCCATCCATCTCCGCCACGATATCATTCTGCATCTTCATGGCTTCCAACACCAGGAGCGGCTGGCCACGGGTAACATGCATCCCAACTTTGACGTAGAGCTTGAGAATGTTCCCGGGGATCACGCACGCGATCTTGCGTGGATCATGCGGCGCCCACGGCTTCCGCTTCAGAAACTTCTTCGTGAGCGTGGTCTCGTAAACCGCTCCCTGAATAGTCAGTTTCGCCAGCGGGGCGTGTTCTTGATCGTGATCGTTCGGCATCAGAATGGGGGGATGCCGTGTTTCTTCGCGGGACGGCATTCCGACTTGTTGGTAGAAACCTGGATGGCGTGAATGAGAAATTTGCGCGTATCGGACGGGCTGATAACCGCATCAACGTGTCCGGCAGCAGCCGCGACATAGGGATTGGCAAACTTCTCGCCGTACTCCGCGACGCGCAATTTTCGCATCGCCACCGGGTCGGGCGAGCTGGCAATTTCGGATCGAAAGATAATGTTCGCCGCTCCTTCCGGGCCCATGACCGCGATTTCGGCAGTCGGCCACGCGAAGACAAAATCCGCGCCGAGATGCCTCGAGCACATTGCGATGTACCCGCCGCCATACGCTTTTCGCAGAATGACGGTAATCTTGGGGACGGTCGCCTCGCTGAAGGCGTAGAGGATCTTGGCACCGTGCCGGATCACTCCCGCGTGCTCCTGGTCGACGCCGGGCAGGTACCCTGGGATATCGACGAGCGTAACCAGGGGGATGTTAAACGCATCGCAGAACCGGATGAACCGCGCCGCCTTGTCCGAGGAATCGACGTCGAGCACACCTGCAAGCACGAGCGGCTGATTTCCCACGACGCCGACGGTTTCACCGTTCAGCCGCATGAAACCGACCACGACATTCCTCGCCCAGTGCCGGTGGACCTCCAGGAACAATGAATTGTCCGCGACCGCACGGATGACATCGCGCACGTCGTAGGGTTTGGTGGACTCGGACGGGATAATATGCTCGATGTCGTACTTCGGCTTCGGCGGACGCGGCGGGTAGGGATCGGACCTCCGGGACTGGTTCCATGGAATGAACGAGAGGAGGTCCTTGATCTGGTGGAAGCACTCCAGTTCATTGGAGGAGAGGAAATGCGCGTTCCCCGTCGTCTCCGCATGCACCCGAGCTCCGCCGAGGTCCTCCATGGAAATTTCTTCGCCCAACACGGTGCGGATGACTTCAGGACCGGTGATGAACATCTTCGAGATGTTCTCGACGACAAACACGAAATCCGTAAGCGCCGGGGAATACACCGCCCCGCCCGCGCATGGCCCGAGGATCACCGAGAGTTGCGGGATAATGCCCGACGCCAGTGTGTTGCGATAGAAGATCTCGCCGTACCCTGCGAGCGAGTCCACCCCTTCCTGGATCCGCGCACCGCCCGAATCATTGATCCCGATCAGCGGCATTCCCATCTTCACCGCATGGTCCATGATCTTGGTGATCTTGCGCGCATGCATGAGGCCGAGAGATCCGCCGGCAACCGTAAAATCCTGAGCGAAGACCGCAACGGGCCTTCCGATGATGGTCCCGGTCCCCGTGATCACACCGTCGCCCGGCAACATTTTCCCTTCCATGTCGAAATCGCGGCACCGATGC
Source organism: Bacteroidota bacterium (assembly GCA_035506295.1). Taxonomy (GTDB): domain Bacteria; phylum Bacteroidota; class Ignavibacteria; order UBA10030; family UBA6906; genus DATJPR01. Next base: position 50,520 of record DATJPR010000092.1, read on the forward strand.
TCGACGAAGAGATCGTACTCGTGGAATGAATGGGAATCCAGGAGAGCGGTGATGCGGTCGCGGGCGGTGAGTTTTCCCATCGCCGTCTGCTTTTCAATGGCCTTTGTTCCCCCACCGCTCAGGAGCCGGTCCTTGCGGCGGAAGAAATCCATGTGTCTGCTGGTAGTTGCCACGGGGGGTCCAGATGAATGCGAAATATGTGGTAGGTATGACTAAGGTAAGCAAAAGATGCGAGAATTGATAGGAAGAAGCGGCGGCCTTCCCATCACGGATGCCAGATGTCTCGAAGGGCCTGGTCCAGATGAGGAAACCGGAATTGATAACCGTGGCGAAGCAGAACCTGAGGAATCACTCGTTGACTTCGCAGAATTGTTTCCGCCATCTCTCCGAGCGCGAGCATGAGGACCCACGATGGGACACGGAGGAACGAAGGCCGGCGGAGCGCTTTTCCCAGCTCGCGCGCGAATTCCTCCATCCGGACGGCCCCGGGCGCCGAGACGTTGAACGGCCCGATGAGATCTTCGCTGGCTAGAGCGAACGCCATCGATGCGACAGCATCATCGACATGGACCCAGGGAAACCATTGCTCCCCTGACCCGAGAGGTCCGCCGAGAAACAGCCGGTACGGCAAGATCATTCGCCCGAGTGCACCTCCTTCCGACGAGAGCACAAGAGCAGTGCGCGGAAGCACAACGCGGATCCCGCGATCCCGTACACGAACCGCCGCTCCTTCCCAGCGCCTGCTGAGCTCGGCGAGAAATCCGCCGCCTTGCGCGTGGGTTTCAGTAAGTTCCTCTTCACCGCCTTCGCCATAGAACCCCACCGCCGACATGCACAGAAAAACGCGTGGCGGCGATGAAGTCTCGCTCATCGCACGCACCAGTGTTTCGGTGGCGACGATCCGGCTCTCTTCGATTTCGCGCTTTCTCTTCTTCGTCCACCTTCCTTCACCGACAGAGGCGCCTGAGAGATTCACTACGGCATCGGCGTGCGCCACCTCATCCAGAACCTGAGCGCTGTTCACGCCGTCCCACCGGGCAAAGCGCACCCCATCACGCAGGACAGGAGGCACCGATCCGCGAGTGAGGACGGTGACCCGATCCCCCTTACGCGCGAGAAGGCGAACAAGGCGGGTTCCCAGGAACCCTGTCCCTCCGGCAACAAGGACATTCATCGGTAAGTGTTTCTCAGGAAGGAGCTACGATCCGGCAAGCGGGCGTGCGCCCGGATTCATCGTCAGGAATTGATCAAGGTCCCGCGCTGTCGAGGCGACGACATCGAACCAGCGATGAACCTCATCGAGCTCCAGGGCCGCGCGTCCACCAAGGATGGTGACCGCGC
>DATJPR010000093.1:0-7185 GCA_035506295.1 Bacteroidota bacterium
GTCCGCTGCAGGATGTCATCCGACGCGTCCACATAGTTGTTGCGCACAGTCAGACGGTTCTCGTCGTTGATGTTCCAGTCGATGCGCGCAAACAACTTCGTGCTCGGTCGAATTGCCGACATCACGTCGTACGTACCCGGATCGTACCCATACCGATTCTTGAGAATGCCGGCGAGCTTTGCGGCGGTATCAATGGGGATCGGCACGACATTGGCACCCGTTGCGCCGTGCGCTGAGAGGACGACATCGGAAGGAGCGTTCCGATGCGTGATCTCCCCACTCACGAAGAAGAACAACTTGCTCTGCATGATGGGGCCGCCGACACGGAAACCGGTCTGCAAGTCGCTGAAGTTGGCAACCTTCTGCGATGGAATTGTCGGCCCCAGGCCGACCTGATTCTGGTTCCTGCCGTAGAAGTATGCAGATCCCGTGAACGTGTTGGTCCCACTGCGCGTGATGGCATTGACGCCGCCGCCGGTGAACCCGTTCTGTCGAACGTCATACGGCGCGATGACGATCTGGAATTCCTGCAGTGCGTCGAGGCTGATCGGATTGGTGTTGGCCTGTCCGCCAGGCGTCCCTGTCGTCCCGAGACCGAACAGGTCGTTGTCGTTCGCGCCGTCGATCTGAATGTTGTTAAACCGGTTGTTGCGACCGGCCGCATTGCTGTTGATAAACAGCGGCGACATCCGTTCGAAATCCTGGAAGCTCCGCGAAACTGTGGGCATCCGTTCGATTGCTTCTTTGCCCACGTTCGTCGCAGCACCTGTCCTCGATGCGCTGATGATGGCCGATCGCTCGGCGACCACATTGACTTCGCCCAGTTGAACGGCTTCCGAGACCAGCTTGAAATCCATCCCGAGGTTCTGGCCGAGTTGAAGCTGAACGTTTTCCTGCTTCTGTGAACGATAGCCGACCATGCTCGCCGTGACGGTGTACGGACCTCCAGCACGTAACCCGAGGAGGTTGAAATAGCCGTCAGACCGCGTGCTGATGCCGTAGATGGTCCCGCTGGGAACATGAACGGCAACGACGTTCGCGGCCGGGAGCGGATCTCCATTCTGATCGGTGACAATGCCGTTGATGGCTGACGTCGTCACCCCCTGGCCGAACGCGGCGGAAGAAAACGCCAGGCCGAGAGCGACAAGTAGACATACTACACCAAGAGCATTTCGCATTATGCGCCTCTGTGTGAGTGAGTTGTTGTGTGTGTAACCTAGTGGAAGAACGACGCTTTGGGATTCGACGGTTGGAGAACCGTCATCGAGGACTCATGAGATGCACCACATCGCCCTGGCGGGCGATTGATGCGCCAACATACGCAATCATTTCTCCAAACACAAGGGAAAGCGCATGACGGAATTTCTCGTGCGCAATATTTTCCCCGGAAATTTTCATGCCGGAGCGACGACGAAACTTGTGGAACACCATGTGGAAATGTGAAAAAGATTCATTAGATTCTGTAACCCATTCCCCCCCTCCTCCCCGGAGGATTTCGTCAGTCTTTCCTCACATGAGGTCCCTATGCACAAGAAGCTTTTCATTCCAGGTCCGACGGAAGTCGCCCCGGAAGTCCTCGCGAAACTCGCCACGCCGATGATCGGGCATCGTTCGAAAGACGCGTCAAAGCTTCAGCGCGAAATAAGCGAGAAAATGCAGAAGGTGATGTTCACAAAGAATCCCATCATTCTCTCCACCACCTCCGGCTCGGGCCTGATGGAAGGATCAATCCGGTCACTGACGGCCAAGCGGGCGGTCGTATTTTCGGTGGGCGCCTTTGGAAATCGCTGGTTCAAGATGGCGGAATCGAACGGCGTCGGCGCAGATAAATGCGAAAGTGAGTGGGGACACCCGACCACGCCGGAAATGGTGGACAAATATCTGGCAACCGGCAAGTACGACGTGATGACGGTAACGCACAACGAAACCAGCACCGGCATCATGAACCCCGTCGAGGAGATCGCCGAAGTGAAGAAGAAATACCCCGACGTTCTCTGGCTGCTCGACGCCGTCAGTTCCATGGCAGGAACCAAGATCGATGTCGATGCGCTTGGTGTCGATGTGTGCATTACCTCAACGCAGAAGGCGCTGGCGCTCCCTCCGGGCATGGCGATCGCGTCTGTCAGCAAGAAAGCTCTCGACCACGGCAAACAGGTGAAGAACCGCGGATGGTATCTCGATATTCTCGAGATCTACAAGTATGTCGAAACGAAGGATTATCAGTATTCCGCGACACCGTCCCTCCCTCACATGTTTGCGATGAACTTCCAGCTTGATCGCATCCTGGCGGAAGGACTCGAAAACCGCTTCAAGCGTCATCACGAAATGGCCGAGTTCACGCGGGCCTGGGCAAAAGACCGTTTCGCCCTCTACCCGGAAGAACGGTATGCGTCGGTGACTCTCACGACGATCACGAATACCAAGGGCATTTCCGTGAAGAGTTTGAACGAGGAGCTCGGTAAACTCGGGATGCAGATTTCCAATGGATACGGCGATCTCAAGGAGAAGACCTTCAGAATCGCTCACATGGGCGAACTCACGATGGCCGACGTCAAGGAGGTCACGACCGCAATCGATAACATACTTCCGACACTCACGAAATAGCGAAAACGAGCACGGGGGGAAAGCTCCGATGCAGCCCGGCTGCGTCGTTTTCCCCCCGTGAAAAGATATCATGGCAATCATACGACCGTTCCGGGGCTACCGCCCGACACCTGATCTCGCCGTACGCGTCGCGGCCCGTCCCTATGACGTTCTCAGTTCAGACGAAGCCCGCGCGGAAGCCGAGGGAAACCCCTATTCCTTCCTCCACGTGGGAAAACCGGAGATCGATCTCCCGCCGGCGACCAACATTTATGATGACCGCGTCTATCTGAAAGGGAAGGAGAATCTCGAGAGGTTCATTCACGATGGAGTTCTGAAGCGAGAAAGTGTGCCGTCGCTCTATTTGTATGCGCAGACGATGGACGGACACACACAGTACGGCATCGTCGGATGCGTCTCTGTCGCTGAGTATCTCAACAATACGATCAAGAAGCACGAGCTGACGCGCAAAGACAAGGAAGATGACCGCACCAGGCATGTGAAGGTCACCAACGCTCATTCCGGCCCGATTTTCCTCACCTACCGCGCCGATGAAGAGGTGGACAGCATCACCGCCGATGTCCGCGCGAACAAGCCGGATCTGGATTTTCTGGCATCCGATCTCATCCGGCATCAGCTCTGGGTCATCAGCAATGGCGATCTTGTTCAACGCATTGTCGCGGCATTCCGGGATATCCCGACCCTTTACGTGGCTGATGGGCATCATCGTTCGGCGGCGGCGGCGCGAGTTGGAAAGGAGCTCGCAGAGGCGAACCCTCGCCACACCGGCAACGAAGAGTACAATTTTTTCCTTGCCGTCCTCTTTCCACACAACCAGCTCCGGATCCTGGATTATAATAGAGTGGTGAAGGATCTTCATGGGATGTCGATCGAGCAATTCCTTGCAAGACTCGACGCCGATTTTTCCGTATCAAAGGCTGACTCACCGGTGAAGCCCGCACAGAAAGGCGACTTCGGGATGTATCTGCGAGGTCAATGGTATCTGCTTCGGGCGCGACCATCGCTGACGACTTCGCGCGACCCCGTAGAGCTCCTGGATGTCTCGATTCTGCAGGCGCACCTGCTTTCCCCGCTGCTGGGTATCGACGATCCCCGGACAAACAAGCGAATCGACTTTGTCGGAGGGATACGCGGTTTGGAGGAGCTGGAGAAGAGGGTGGATTCAGGTCAGATGGCGGTGGCATTTGCCTTGCATCCGACCTCCATCGAGGAACTGCTCGCCATCGCAGACGCAGGGAAAATCATGCCGCCAAAGTCGACGTGGTTCGAGCCTAAGCTGAGAGACGGCGTCGTGGTGCACATGGTCAGCGAGTAGCAGTCGATCTTCCATCGTGAAGCGAGTAGGAAGTAGGAAGCAAAGAGACATGGTATGCAGTTCGCCGTCCGCTCAGAGGTCGACGACTGTCGACTGCCTACTCTCGACAATCACTTCAAGAGCGCCATTTTCCGCACCGCGGTGTAGTTCCCTGCAACCAGACGACAGAAATACACTCCGCTTGAGAGATTGCTCCCATCGAAGGTGAAATTGTATTTTCCCGCCGGATAGCGACCATCAGCAAGAACTGCCACTTCTCTCCCGAGCACATCATACACCGACAGGCGCACGTCACTGGCCACCGGCCACTGACCACTGACCACTGTTGTCGGATTGAACGGGTTCGGATAATTCTGTTCCAGCCGCGTCACCGAGGGTAGACCCGTTGCGGCCGGCGGCGTCACCGCATCGATCAGACCCGGCGCCCAACTGAGCCGGTAGGCCCTGTAGGTGAAAATCCCGGACGGATAGCTGAGTTCGTACACCTTGGTGCCGTCTGGCTTCACAACAGTTACGTTCGGATTGGTCAGGCCCCAGCAGATGAGCGTGTTGCCGTTCTGCAGACGCTGCACGTACCCCATTGCGTCTCCGTAGTAATCCGGAGAGTTGCGATACTGCCACACGAGCGTCGCGGTCATCGTTGTCTCGTTGACGGCGTATTCCAGAGCGCGCGAGAACGGAGGGGTGTGGTAGTTGCCGTTATCGAAAAGCGTGAAGTCGCCGTTCGTGATCCTGCGAAGAGCATGTTGATGCGAAAACCCGAGGGTGTCATTGATGAAGGTAAACTGGTTGTGCTTTCCGCCCCATCGCCACATGATATCGCCGGTGACGTGGTTGATCTTCGTAATCTCATCCAGGTGCCGGCAGGAGAGCAGAATATTCCCATCCGCATCAAGTTCCAGGGCGTTGGCATGAAAGGGATCAATGTGAAGAGTGGTCAGGTCCTCATGCGTCGCGTCTGTGACAGCAAAGTGATCCCAGGTCCTCCAGACAAAAACCAGGTTCTTGTCGCTATCAAATTCCTCGATGATGTCCCCGCCCACGATGGCGTTGTGCATGCCATTGGGGACGACCTTGCTCATATCGTACGGTTCAAAATCATCTGCAAGGAGAAGGTAGTGTCCGTTCGGAAGGATCCTCAATTCGTGAATGTCGGTCTGGTACTCGCGCGTACACCTGAACGTGTCCACGACGACGTAATCGCTGTCGAGCCCGAAGAAGGCCGTATCTGCGAGGCTGAAATATGTCAGCAGGCCGTTCGGCTGAATCTTGAAATCCGTGCTCGTGTTCGCCATCGCACGGTAAAAGACCGGCGATCCGTCAGTTCTCAAGATCATGAGATAGGGAGTGGTCCAGAACGTCGCCGCGAAGCTTGCGACAAAGAGAAGATCCGATGTGGTGTCTCCGTAATTCGTGACCTGAACAGATGGAAAGTCTGAAGGAAGGGAATCGGGAACGGGAGGAACAGTGGATCGCTGGAGACTCTTCGGCACGGTGGGTTCCATGTTCATGACCGGCGCGAACTCGCGCGCAAAGGGAGACATGCCCTCCACCTTTCCTCTGGAAGTGTGAAACGTGAAGGAAAACATCGAGGCCGGATCCCCTTCATGCGAGATGGCATTTGTCGCGATGGACACCTGAACATCTTCATCCCACGCGAACGGCACCGCGGGTTTGAAGATGACGGTCTCGCCTTCTGAGACGATGACCGAACCCTGGTGCGTCCCGCTGATCGTTCCCGTTACTCTGAACAGGGAATCGGCATCCTGCAAGGTCCCGACGGGCCCGGCGAAACGCACGATGATGGTGGACTGCGGCGACACAAGTTCCGCCCCATCAGTCGGAAAAAGATACGAGACTCCCTTTGGACGACCCGGTAACGGTGAGCCGAGGGATAACCGCGGCAGGAAAAGAAGGAACAGAGAAATACTGCAGACGTGAACCAGTGGAAATCGTGACATTCTACCCCCCATTGACCAGGAAAACGAGCCCGCACTTCAGGACCGGCCTTCCTCTTGGACGAAAGTGCGCGCCTTTTCCCCGCACACGGCATGATAAGGTCTGACACAGCACGGACTTGGAAGGTTTAAGCAAGAACGGCAGGGAAAGAAGAATTTGGAGTGATGCCGGACGCCGAATGATCGGGCGCCCGGCCGTCGAATTCACCTCCCAGGATCATCAGGATGATAGAAGAGACGCCGCTGCTCGCTCGACGGAGTGAACTGGTGAAGAAGCTTCCGCGGGTTCATCAGGGCGATATCAAGAAGGATGACCGTATCACGCTTGAGCGTGAATTGGTGCAGGATCCACGGGGTATAGGATTTGTACTCAACGCGAAAAAGATACTCTCCCGGCGGCACCCGTGGGATCGAAAATTCTCCGTGCTCATCGCTCAGCGCGCCGAACTGATCTTCCCCGACGACCACGAGAGCTCCTGCGATCGCCGTGCCATCGATGGCATCATAGACGCGTCCGCACACTGATCCACCTTCGTGGTGCGGACCGAATGGTTCAAGAAACATGAAGAGCCCGAAGATGAAGATGATGCGATCCATGGCCCTCGCTTCCGCTTTCAGCTGTCCACTGTCTGCTGTCTGCTGTCAACTTTTTGGCCTCAGCGCAGTTTAAAAACGAACGTCGTATACATCCATACCGACACCGGGCCTCCGGCATTGTACGCGGGGGTAAAGACAGCCTTCATCGCGGCGTCGCACGCGGCATCGTTGAGGATCTCCAACGTTGTCTGCTCGACGACGACCTTCTTGACCTTCCCATCTTTTCCGACCAGCATCCTGACCAGCACTTTCCCTTCGAGGTTGGCACGACGCGCAGCCTCGGGATAGACCGGCGGCACCGAGGAGACGGGCTCGGGAAGATGCTCGACAACCCTGAAAGGCGGTGGGTTGTCTTCATCAATAAGCACCGGCCGTTGTACCGCAGTCGCTTCCGTCCCGTCAGATGCCCCCGGTGACACGTCACGCACCCGTTCCGCTTGCGAGGAGATAGTCTGATCTTTCGGGACAAGCTCTTCCTTCACAGGCATAGGATTGCCGTCTTTGTGCCGGGGGAGGCTGGTTTCTTTCGGCGCGATCAGCGGCTCGACGACGCCACTGATCATCTGGCGCGTCGGCCCATCCAGCACAATGGAATTATGAGGAACGTCGGTGGGGATTCGAAAGCTGTCGGTGCTCAGCCAGCGGAGTTGAAGGGCGCCGACGAGGCTGACATGGAGGGATACGGAGATGAGGAAACCCAGGGACCAGTAG
>DATJPR010000094.1:0-5234 GCA_035506295.1 Bacteroidota bacterium
GCGGGCGCATGGGATCAGAATTCCGCCTTGTATGCGGTCACTCCCGCGACCGCACATCTGGAACAAGTGGCTCTTCGGTGGTTGATCGACCTCTTCGGATTACCCGCCGGAACGGGCGGCGCATTTGTCACCGGCGCGACAGTGGCAAACTTCACGGCGCTTGCCGCAGCGCGGCATGATGTCTATGCACAGGCGGGTTGGGACATCGAAGGGAACGGGTTGATCGGGGCTCCTCCTGTCTCGGTTCTCGTCGGTGAAGAAGCCCATCCGTCCTTGATCAAGTCGTTGGGCCTCATCGGACTCGGGCGAAACCGGGTAACGAGAATTCCCGTCGACAATCAAGGGCGCATGAGGGTGGATGCCCTTCCGAAAATGAGCGGACCGACGATCGTGTGCGCGCAGGTGGGCAATGTGAACACAGGAGCCTGCGATCCGATTGATCAGATCTGCGAGATTGCTCATCAGTCCGGAGCATGGGTGCATGTGGATGGCGCATTCGGCTTGTGGGCTGCCGCTGCGCCGAGCCGAATGTTCCTCACGAAGGGGCTTGCGTCCGCCGACTCCTGGGCCACTGACGCACACAAATGGCTCAACGTGCCGTATGACAGTGGACTTGCATTTGTCGCAAACCGCGAAGCGTTGCGTGCGGCTATGGCGATTACGGCTGCGTATCTTCCCACAGAGACGGAGCACCGCAACCCCTCGGACTATGTCCCCGAGCTTTCGCGTCGTGCGAGAGGAGTCGAGATCTGGGCTGCCCTGAAGTCGTTGGGGAGATCAGGTGTGGCGGATTTGATCGAGCGCACGTGCGCGCACGCCCGCAAATTCGCAAAGGGGCTGACCGATGCAGGCTTCGAAGTTCTGAATGATGTTGTGTTGAATCAGGTGTTGGTGTCGTTCGGCAGTCCCGAGGTGACGCACAAGGTGATTGCGGAGATTCAACGCGATGGAACGTGTTGGGCCGGACCGACGGTGTGGCAGAACAGGACTGCGATGCGCATCAGCGTCTCGTGTTGGGCGACCACGGATGAGGACGTGGACAAGAGCCTTGAAGCGATCATCCGTTGCGCCCGGCAGTGCATTCGATAGTGGAATTCACAGTGATCCGCGAAAACGAATCGGGCCTACACACAGTCCTGCAGGCGTCACCCATCCCTTTTCGTCTCTCTTCCGAGGGGATTCCATCACCAATGATTGACAACCGAGAAATTCCGATGTACCTTTAGATCAGACAACCGAACATTCGCGTGGGTGTGGGAGGCGATTCGGCTGTTCTTCCCCCATGCTCATTGACATCGTAGCCCATTCGTCATCGCATTCATGATGGATGGGCTTCTCTCGTTTTGCCACCCATCTGAGCAACCGACAAATTATCGTTCGACCCCTAGCTCTGAAGGAGGTCTCATGCGATACCTGATTGGCTCCATGGCAATCATGAGTGTTCTCATCTTGTCCAATGCCTCCGCGCAATGGGTCCAGACAGACGGACCCTATGGTGGACCGGTCAATGCCCTAGCAGTGAACGGATCGAAACTCTACGCAGGATCGCTCCTGAGCGGGATCTTCGTTTCAACCAATGATGGCGCAAGTTGGAAGGCCGTCAATACCGGCATCACCAGCTACAACGTTTATGCGTTCGCCTCAGGTGGGACGAACATCTTCGCCGGGACGTCAGGCGGAGTCTTTGGTTCCTCCGTCAATGATACAAGCTGGGAACAGCTTGTGACGGGATTGAGCTACATCTCGGTCCAGGCACTTGCACTGAAAGAGTCGAATCTTTTTGCGGGGACATTGAGGGGCGGCGTTTTCCGTTCGACAGACAACGGTGCGCACTGGAGTGCTGTCGACAGCGGTCTCACCAACCACGATGTGTACGCCCTCGTGGTAAACGGTACATCTCTCCTGGCCGGGACCGACGGGGGAGGAGTGTTTCGATCATCCGACGATGGCACGAGCTGGCATGCGATCGATTCCGGGCTGGCGGTTCTTGAAGTCCACGCTCTCGCCACAGACGGAACGAATCTCTTTGCCGGGACATGGGGAGGCGGTGTTTTCCGGTCCACGAACAACGGCACCACCTGGTTTGCCGCTGATTCCGGCATGACTGATCGCTCCGTTAGTGCTTTCGTGGTCAACGGTTCGAACGTCTTTGCCGGGACAGTGGAGGGAGGTGTGTTTCGATCAAACGACAACGGAGCGAGCTGGAGAGCAGTGAAAGCCGGTCTACCTAACGCCCAGGTCCACGCCCTTGCGGCAAACGGAGCGAATATCTTCGTAGGTACGAACTACGGTGTTTACCGTTCGACGGACAACGGAGAGAATTGGTTTGCTGCCAATACAGGCTTGTCGAATAATGAAGTTACTACCGTTTGCGTCTCCGGTCTGAGCCTTTTCGCGGGAACATGGGGGCGCAGTGTTTTCCTCTCCACCGATAATGGGACGATGTGGAACCCGGCGAGTGGAGGGCTGACATTTGATTACATGGATGTTCTTGCCGTCAGCGGCGCGAACCTCTGGGCCGGGACGAATGGCGCTGGGATCTTTCGTTCGACGGACAATGGCACGAGCTGGAGCACGTCGAACGCGGGACTGACAGATCGCTACGTCATGGCTCTTCTCTTTAGTGACAACACAATCTTTGCCGGGACGTATGGCGATGGAATCTTCGTCTCGACCGACAGCGGCTCGAGCTGGACTGCGACGGGGCTGACACATGGTTACGTCGCTGCGCTTCTTGCGAAAGGCCCGAACCTTTTCAGCAGCACGTATGGAGACGGAGTGTTCCGTTCGACGGACAGAGGGTCAACTTGGAGCGCCGTGGATACCGGCTTGACAAGTCATAATGTTTCTGCTCTTGTTGTCAGCGGATCGGCTCTCCTGGCAGGGACAAGCAGAGGGGTGTTCCTGTCGACCGACGATGGGCAGAGCTGGAATGCTGCAAACAGCGGTTTGACGAACCACTCCGTGATTGCTTTTGCGACCGTGGGCACGAACATCTTCGCGGGGACGGAAGGAAATGGTATTTTCCGGTCGACTGATAATGGCGCCGACTGGGTCGCTGTCAGTGAAGGCTTGACCTTCCCGTATGTATATGCCATTGTCGGGAACGGCACCAATCTCTTTGCAGGGACGAACGGCGGGGTCTGGAGGCGCCCGCTCTCGGAGATAATCACAGGGGTGGAGCGATCTTGCCTTGATGGTTTGCCGGCGACATGTGTTCTTGAGCAGAACTACCCGAACCCGTTCAATCCGACAACAGTTATCAGCGGAAAGTGGACAGTGGACAGTAGGGTGAAGCTGGTGGTGTACGACGTGCTTGGCAGAGAAGTAGCAATTCTTGCTGACGGCCGCTATCCGGCGGGCAAATACACGTTCACGTTTGATGGCAGCAATCTGGCGAGCGGGGTATATTTCTATCGCTTGGTGGCAGGGAATAGTACCGCCGTTCGCAAAATGACTTTGGTGCGATGAGCGTGCGCTCTCATCCTAATACTCAGCTCTCACCGTTGCGCTTCCGCGAAAGTCCTTTATCAGGATCGATTCCGTCCTGGCGTCATACGTTCCGCCTGTAACCTTGATCGCCTTCTTCGCTGAAGGATGGGGAAGTCGGATGATGACATCCCGGGGTCCGCGCGAGCTATCGCACGAAATGGACGCTTCAATGAACCCGGCGTTCACTCTCGAGTTCACCTGCAGTGAAATTGGACCGAAGTAGCTGTTCATGTTCTTCAGTGTGATCTGCTTCCCGTCCTCCATCCAAATTCGCGGGATGCCTGGCAGCAGTTTAAGCGTTTGCCCATCTTCAAGATAGAGCATCCACCGCGTCTCCATCAGGAACCAGGCCTGCTCGTGTGTCTTGTGGTGCGAGACCTGAAAGAGGTGCTCCCAGAAAGTGTACGTCTCTCGATCTGCAAGTGCGGAGACGTTGTTAAAATACGTTTTTAGAAACGGTTTGACGAGGCCGAGCTTCAGCTCCAGCCAGTCGTGCCGACTGTAATACGGCTGACTGAATGCCGCATTGCGCTGGAAGAACAGCTCGCTCTCATAGTCGAGCATCATTCGTGATGCCTGCTCCTCAGGCGCAAACACTTCGCAGAAGACGAGATAAAGCGGCCCGAGCAAGACATCTGGCACCGTTACCGTTCCATGCGAAAAGAACGATTCTGGGATGATATGCAGCGCCCTCGGACCGATCGCTTCGGTCCAGGGCGGCACGGTTGGACACCATCTGCCATCGCCGAGGGGGACAACCGGCGAATTCGAAATGCTCTTCATGAATGAGGTGCGGATGTCCTGCTTCCAGGCTTCAGCTTCCTGCGCTAATTGCTTCGACCGGACGGCATCCACTGCCTTGAGCATTTCCGAAACGCGGCTCATTCCCAGATATGCATACGCATTCAACATGTACTGGTGGAACGGATCTTCAGGATCGGCAACCTTCCCTGCAATCATCCCGTAGCCTTTGCCAATCAGTTCCGGTTTCTTGTATTGGTCTCTCCATCGGAGCAGGAAGTCGGTCGCTTTGATCAGTTTCGGTTCGACACGCCTCACCCATGAAGTATCCCTCGTGTACCGATAGTATTCACCCATGCTCCAGAGCGCAGCACCCGTCTCCACCATGTACCCGCCGAAATTCTGGATCATCCCGTCGTCATGCTGCTTGTCCAGGAAGAACATCAACGATCTCCTTGCGATATCGGAGAGCCCCATCGAGTTGTAGAATTGGATGATGGGAGAGCTCTCGGTGCCGATAGGGGAGTAGATCCCGATCGTGGGGGCCAACGTGCTGTCCGGTTCGTTTCCATACGTAATCATATCGAGTTGCAGCAGGCCCGCCCGGATCATCTCACCGATCCGCTGATCCGGAACATCGATCTGCGCCGCCCTGGCCAACTTGTCGTTCCAGAACAGTTTGCACTCCTCGATTCGCTGATCGAACGACTGCGTCGCCAATTCGATCGCCCGGTCGCGGGATATGGGAGAATGAGGAAGAAGGAACTCGAACACCGCCTTCTCTCCCGGCAGTACGAGCACCGACATCTCCTCATCGGGTAGAGGCCGACCGTTCAATCGGGAGATCGCAAATACATCGCCCGAACGAAAAGAAGAAAAACCCGTTTGTCTGTCGAGAGTGTAATCGATCTTCATCCACTGTCCTACGACGGGGCGTACTGTTTTGAACCAGACGTAGCGGGGAACAGCAGCCAAATTGAGCGCTTCGGTGCGGACATACA
>DATJPR010000095.1:0-6291 GCA_035506295.1 Bacteroidota bacterium
TTCAACGCGTATGCGAAATCGCACGGCTTGACAGAGGGTTTCTGCACGGAGAGGGATTCCGCTGATTGGTTCCACTCCAGCGAGTCGACACACCCGAGAAGTTCGACCTTCGCCACTTTCGCCGGGTGCTGCGCTGAAGCCGTGCCGAGGCTCGGTATCTGGAACTTCTCTCCTGCCGGCCAGCCCAGAACGATCGCGTAGAGGACATCGCCGCGCTTGTTGCACGTAAACCGGATATCGCTCGCGTCGAGGGCCGCAGTGCTGTTGCCTGCGAACGCGCCCGACTTCGCGCTGTGTGGTCCCTCTCCGTACGTCTTCCACGGCCGAGTTTCGTAGATTGCTTCGCCGTTGGTTTGCATCCAACTACCGATCGCATCGAGGATCGCCATCTCATCCGCGTCGATCGTTCCATCAGGTTTGCCGGGGACATTGAGAAGGAAGGTGCCGTTCTTGCTGACGGCGTCCACCATCCACCGTATCGCCTCGACCGGTTTCATGTACCCGTGATTCAGGAGGAGCATCCGGTTGTAGTGCCATTCACCGATGCACGTTTCAGACTGCCACGCGTAGGGCATGATGCGGTCAGTGACGCCGCGCTCGTAATCTGCGACCACGGCTTTCGCAAGTTCAGCAGGGACATTCTTGATATTCAGGACGGCGTCGAGCTTGCCGCCATGAGTCTTGAGATAATGATTATAGAAGTACGCGCCGATGTTCATGCCCGCCCACCCGAGCGGCAGACTGTCGTTGTCGAAGTACAGCAAATCGGGATCGTGCTGGTCGAGGAGGTCCCGGACCCTGTCATAAAAATTGCGGACGTATTCGTCATCGGGGTTCTCCCGGATGCCATGCTTCCGTCCGTAGAGCTCCTGCGGATCGAGTCCCTCCCACCACTGGTCCTTGCCCATGTCCTTTGTGAGCTGCCCATCGTAGGGCACGCCCGTCAACGGCCCGGATTTGTCACAAAGATGCGCCACCTGGAACCACCACCAGTTGCGCGCCGCATGAACTGTGACGCCGAACCGGAGTCCCTGTCGCCGGGCGGCAGTGGCCCACCCGCCGATGACGTCCCGCTTCGGCCCCATCATGCCGGCATTCCATGCGTGATGCTTGGAAGCCCAGGTGTCAAATCCATCATGATGATTCGCAAGAGCGACAAAGAGACGGGCGCCGGCGCGTTTGGCACGTTCGACCATTGCTTCCGGTTCCCAATTGAGGAGCGTCCACTGGGCGCAGAGGTCTTTGTAACCGAATTTTGAAGGATGCCCGTACCGCGCGACCTGGTTGTCGTATTGGCCCTGTCCCTGGATGTACATATTGCGAGCGTACCAATCGCCGGCTTCGGCCACACATTGAGGACTCCAATGCGCCCAGATGCCGAACTTGGCGTCGCGGTACCATTCCGGCGCCTCATAGTTGAGAAGAGACTTCCATTCAGGCTTGAAGGGTCCGTCGCCGGCCAGACCGGGGATCGCAGGCGATTTCAGTGAAACGCCATCCCACGTTCCCTGACCAGCTGCTTCCCCGCTTGTCCCCCACCCTTCATCACACACCGCCTGCCAATCCGACACAGGAAAGTTGGGAACCGCGGTTCCCGAAGCCATCGCCTGCAGAGTTTTAGCCTTGGCCGACAATGGGAGTCCGGCAGCGGCACCGGCTCCGAGGCCGATGAGTTCACAGAATTCTCGCCTTTTCAATTTCGATCCTCCCTTGGGATTGATTCACAGCGAGACGGAAAACTGCACGCATCCTGATGTTCTATCATTGACGTGACAAAACATATTCCTTCCCCGGCACGGTTGCGAGATCGTAGAGGTATGTCTCCTTCAACGTCACCGTTTTCAACTTCGCCTCCGGGGACACCAGGGGAGGCTTGATGCGCGGAACCCTGTAGAACGGGTTCGTCGTTTCGCCCTGCGCCGGGACAAGAGTTCCTCCGCTTTCGATCTTCAGTGCCACGTAAGAGCGAATGCGGCAGTTGCCGCCCAACGTCGATGTGATGACAAGCTTCGATACGGCGCCGTTCTGCCATTTCAATGATTCGAGGACAAATCCTCCGCGGGCACGAAGTCCGTTCACACTCCCCTCTTTCCAAACGTCGGGCAGCGCCGGAAGCACAAAGATCGCCCCGTCGTCGCTCTGCATGAGCATCTCCGCCAAGCCGGCAGTGAAGCCGAAATTGCCGTCTATTTGGAAGGGGGGATGAGCATCGAACATGTTCGCGTACGTCCCGCCGCTCTCAAATCCCGGCTTCTCGGGGTCCACGAGCTTGATCTGATCTTTCATCAGCTTGTACGCGTGGTTCCCATCGAGAAAACGAGCCCACAGATTGATCTTCCAATTCATCGACCAACCTGTCGAAGGATCTCCTCGGAAGATGAGCGACGTGCGCGCGGCATCAAAGAGCTCCGGAGTACGGAACGGAGAAATCTGATCGGACGGATAGACTCCGTAAAGATGAGAAACGTGCCTGTGATGGTCCTGAGGGTTGTCCCAGTCTTCAATCCATTCCTGCAGCTGACCATGCCGACCGATCTGCATCGGTGGCAGTCGCTTCAATGCTTGTTCCATCCTGACAATAAATTCCCTGTCCCTCTCCAGGATCGTTGCCGCACGGATGGTCTTCGTGAAAAGATCGAACAGGAGTTGATTGTCCAATGTTGTGCCGGCCGAAATGGAGGACTCCAGATGCGCGGCGGGCGAATTCTCTGGAGAGACGGACGGACAGACA
Source organism: Bacteroidota bacterium (assembly GCA_035506295.1). Taxonomy (GTDB): domain Bacteria; phylum Bacteroidota; class Ignavibacteria; order UBA10030; family UBA6906; genus DATJPR01. The sequence goes on from DATJPR010000095.1 coordinate 2,732, forward strand.
ACCAGCCAATCGTGGCCCGGGTACGGGACCAGGGTGCTCAGATAGAACTCAACAGCGCCTTTCATGATTGGATAGACGGAGGCAAGGTACGACGTATCACCGTTGTACTCATATTTCTCCCACAGGTGCTGGCAAAGCCATGCACCGCCCATCGGCCACATCCCCCAGAAGGAGCCGTCCACTGGTCCGTTGATGCGCCACAGATCCGTATTGTGGTGCAGCACCCATCCTTGTGCGCCGTACATGACTTCGGCGGTTTTACTTCCTGTGACAGAGAGATCCCGAATCATATGAATCAACGGCTCATTCATCTCGCTGAGGTTGGTGACCTCCGAAGGCCAGTAGTTCATCTCCGTGTTAATATTTACCGTGTATTTGCTGTCCCAGGGTGGGTAGAGCTGATTGTTCCAAAGTCCCTGCAACGTAGCAGGTTGTCCCCCGGGTTGTGAGCAGGAGATGAGAAGATACCGCCCGAACTGGAAGTAGAGTGCCGCGAGCTGGGGATCGTTGCCCTGAGCAAATCGGGAGATCCGGACATCGGTAGGGTTCTTGGTCGAATCCGTGACGCCCAGGTCGAGAACGACACGATCGAAGTATCTCCGATAGGCTGCAACGTGGTCCCGCAATGCCGCCCCGTACTCCTTCGCAACCGGTTGCACCAGGTACTGCTCCGCGTTTGCGCCCGCGTCAGCACTGATGTCGTCATAGTTCTTGAAGCTTGACGCGATTGAGATGTACAGGGTGGCGATGTCAGCGTTTGCCACTGTCAACGTTGAATCGCCGGCGCTCACTGATCCGCCCTGTGTCACGATCCTGACGCGGGCTTGGAACTGGACTTTGCCTTTCACAGAATCGCAATCGCCCGTGACTCCCGCCATGATCAGTTCGTCGTTGCCCTTTGTCGATATCGTGACCGGGGCAGGCCGGCTCATGGCGGCAGAGAAAGCGATTGCAGCGGGTTTGTCTGCGGTGATCCGAACGATGATTACTTGGTCGGGGACGGAGGCAAAGACTTTGCTTTCGTACTTCACTCCGCCGACAAGGTACCGGGTCGTTGCCACGGCGTTTGCTATATCGAGTTCCCGTCGGTAGCCCGCATATTGTTCATGACCGGGAAACAGAAGGTGAAGCTCCCCCACTGTCTGGTAGGGCATCCCGTTCGAAATCTTGCTGATGAATTTCTGGTTGACCAAATCCTGCGCTTCCTTGAATTTGCCTTCGAAGATCAGCTCCCTGACCTGCGGCAATGCAGCCTTTGCTTCCGGATTGTCATTACGATTCGGCTGACCTCCCCACACAGTACTCTCGTTCAGCTGAATCGTCTCCTTGTAGGGATCTCCGTAGACCATGGCGCCCAACCGGCCATTGCCCAGAGGCAATGCTTCGACCCACCGTGCGGCAGGGTGATTATACCAGAGAGTGAGGAGGGAGTCACTCTGCGCGGCCACGCCTTTCGTCAGCACCAGGCCGAGCACGAACACGGGCAAGAATCTTTTCATTGGTCGTCCCATCAGAGTTCGCTGTGGCAGCGCTAGATAACCACTCCCTTCTTCAGAATGATATTCGCATACAGTGCCGTCTCCCCGGTAGCGACAACGGCATAGGCCTTCCTGGCCCTTTCGTAAAAAGCAAAACGCTCCACATACTCAAAATCCTTGAATGGCTCCCTGCTCGCAAGAAGGATCGTCCGATACTTCTCCCAGATGACGGGTTGAACGTTGTCCCCCGCGACAAGCGCCATGAGGCTCACCGGTTTTTCCACGTATGTGTCAAGAGGAAAAAGCTTCAGGATGGATTTGAGCACCTTCGGTAACGGAAGACCATCCAGGCGAATAAGGCGCTGGGCAATCGAAGCAGAAGGGAAATTCCCATCCGCAAGGACAAGTTCGTCACCATGCCCCATCTCCATGAGAACCTTCAGCAATTCAGGACTGAGAACAGTCGGGATGCCCTTCAGCATGATCGTTCTCCTTGTTCACGCGAGCATTGGGAGACTTCAACGGATTTCTTCATCAAACGCCACTGCGACCTTGCCGCATTTTCCGCTCGCCATCAAGGCATACGCGGCAGCGACATCGTTGAGCTTGAATCTATGCGTAATAAGGTGCTCCGGCCTTACTCCCCATCGAACGATCCTTTCAACAAGCTCTTCCATCAGCCAGATGCTTGTCACCCATGACCCGTAGATGGTCTTCTGGTCGTGGATGATGTCCCGCGATGGTTGAAACTCGCTGGTTCCGCCTTCGCCGAGAAAAACGATCTTCCCCCATTTGCGTGTTGCCTGGATGCACGCAAGGCGGGCGTTGCTGTTCGCGGAGCAATCGACCGCCCTTTCCACCCCATGACCTCCGGTCAGGTCCCGAATCTGCCGCACATTGTCTTCCCCCCCCTTGATCACCGCATCAAAGAGTCCAAGGTTCTTCGCGATCGCGATCCTGTCTTCGATCACTTCAATGCCGAAGATCTTCTGTGCTCCCATCGCTCGGCTGAGCATGGCTGTTGCAAGCCCTACGGGACCCAATCCTGTGACGAGCACTGCATCGTTCCCGGAGATTCCGATTTTCTCCAGTCCCTCATACACGGTTCCGAAACCGCATGCAACCTGCGCGCCGTCGGAATAGCTCAGCTCGTCGGGCAGCAGGACGAGATCTTTCTCTTCCGCAAGAAGATACTCGGCCATCCCGCCGTCGCGTTGCCAGCCGTACGCCCTGCGAAATTCGCTCGTGCAGGATATCATGTACCCCCGGCGGCAATCGTTGCAGACACCACAGCCAGAGATATGATAGACAATCACGCGATCGTCTTTCTTGAAGCGGCGGCACCCGGGACCTGTCTCCACGATCTGGCCGCTCGGCTCATGGCCGGCAATCATTCCAGGCTGATATCCTTCGGGCCCCTTGCCGAGATGTTCATGATAGATGCAGCGGATGTCCGAGCCGCAGATCGTGGAGGACTTCATTTTGATCAGGACTTCGCCGTGCTTCGGCACAGGGATGTCGAACTCCTTGAGTTCCACTGTGCTGTTCCCCGGCAGGATCGCACCGAGCATCTTCTTCATGCAGACCTCATGTTCCGGATGGTGATCTCAAGCATCAGACTGCGATGGTGCCATGAACATCCCACAAATCTTCCCAGTCCTGGTTCTCCTTCCAGAGGAAGACCTGCCCCTTGATCAATCGGCAGTTCCGATCGATCCTTGCCAGGGCGCTCATGTCGCTCTCCGACAACGGAGGCGCAATTGCAGCCTCGAGGTTTTCCGTGAAATGATGGACGGAAAACGGAATCGGAATCTGTCCCCGTTGGACTGCCCATCGAATTGCCACGTGAGCCGGAGAAACGTTCAAACGCTGCGCGATCGACAGAACAACCTCGTCATCGAGGTCAACGGTGTCTTCCGGCGTTTTATCGCGCGCGGGACGACCCGGCGAACCCATGGGGCAGTAGGCGATCGGCTGAATGCTGTTCTTCAGACAGTACGCAAACAACTCGGGTTGCTGAAAATGCGGATGCAGCTCCATCTCGTTGCAGGCGGGCCGGATCTCCGCATCGCGGAGAAGGAG
>DATJPR010000096.1:0-10467 GCA_035506295.1 Bacteroidota bacterium
CTCCCGGATGAAATCCGGCGTTGTGCCGCAGCACCCTCCGATGAAGGAGGCCCCCGCGGCCAGGATTTCCATTGCCGTCGATGCAAAGTGCTCCGGCGTCACGTCGTAGATCACTGCGCCGTCCACCAATCGGGGCAGCCCGGCATTCGCCTTGATCCAGACGGGAAGGCTCGAGGCCTGTTTGAGCCTTTGGCAAACCGCTCGATAGTGTTCGATGCCAAGGCCGCAGTTGGCTCCGATCACATCGGCACCGGCTTCCTCGAGCGCTGTAGCGGCATCTTCAGGCGTCACCCCCATCATGGTCCGCGTTTTGTCTTTTCCGGAATCGAAGACCATGCTTGCAACGACGGGGAGTCCTGTTCGTTTGGCGGCGCGGATGGCGATCGTTGCCTCTTCGACGTCGGTCATTGTCTCGATGACGATAGCATCCGCACCTGCATCCGCAATCGCGACCGCTTGTTCGTCGAAGGCCGCTTCGAGCTGTTCGGGCGAAACGTCGCCGCTCATCAGCATCTTTCCGCTCGGCCCGATGGACGCGAACACCAGGGCACGGTCGCCTGCTGCTGCGCGCGAGATCCGAACCCCGGCGGCGTTCAGTGCTGCGATGTCCGGGGTCGGTTGGTGATGTCCGAGGGCGATGCGGTTCGACCGAAACGTGTTCGTGAGTATGACCTTGCTTCCGGCGTCGACGTACCGTCGGGCGACCGCCTCGACCTTCTCCGGATGGCGGAGGTTCCAGAGATCCGGGACTTCGCCTGCCGGCAATCCCGCAGCGGCCAATTGGGTTCCCCATGCTCCGTCGGTGAGGACCGTGCCATGGGAGAGAAGATCTGCCAGCTTCGAAGGAATGTTCATGACGGTCTCCCTGCAAGGGAGCGGGCGAGGGCAACCGCTCCGGTCGCGTTCTTGCTGTATCCATCCGCTCCGATGTCTTCGGCGAACTTTTGCGTCGTGGGCGCCCCGCCGATCATGATCTTGACGTCCTTGCGAAGGCCGGCATCGGCGAACGCTTTGACCACCGATTGCATCGAGGGCATCGTTGTCGTGAGCAGGGCCGAAAGTCCGACGATGGACGCATGCGCATTGCGCGCCTCGGCCACGAATTTCTCCGGCGCGACGTCGACCCCGAGATCGATGACCTCGAAGCCCGCCCCTTCAAGCATTGCGCCGACAAGGTTCTTCCCGATGTCGTGGAGGTCGCCCTGCACCGTCCCGATCACGACGCGTCCGATCACTTCCGCGCCCTTGGCGGCGAGAAGCGGACGCAGGAGCTCCAGCGATGCCTTCATTGCGCGCGCGGCGATCAGCAGTTCCGGAACAAAGTACTCGCTTGCTTCGAATCGCCTTCCCACTTCGTTCATTGCCGGGATCATCACTTCATCGACGAGGAGCTTGGGATCGGTTCCCTGCGCAATCGCGGTCTCGGTGAACTGTCGTGCCACCTTGTGATTGCCGTTGAGAATTGCGTCGTAGAGCGGTTGGGTATCCATAGGGATCATGAGCTTTCGTTCGTTCAACCTCCATCCATCACCGCGCCTTTCGGACGGTGACTATCCTGAGTGTACGGAATTGCGGGATAAGAGAAAAGATGTGAGGAGACGAAATTGATTTTCCGCGTGGAGTTCGCTTCCTTAATCACCGCAGAAGGAGAGTTCTTCATGGTTCGATCGATGATGCTTCTCGGTCTGGGGATCGCTGCGATCTCCATCGGCAGATCCAACGGCGCTGTCGAAAGGCTCGAGCGCGGGGTCATTGTCCGTGTGCCGGGGTGTTCCGTCCGCGTGCTGGCGTGTGATTCCGGTACTGTGCGCGTAACGGCTGTTCCGGGGAACGAGTTCCCGACGCGAAAGAGCCTGGTTGTGCTCGGCCGGTGGCCTGATTCGCCGTGGACGATTGAGGAAACCCCTGAAGAGGTAATCGTAAAGGTCCCGCGCGTTGTCGCTACGGTGGACCGATCGACCGGGACAGTGACTTTTCGCGATGCGCGGGGAAAAATCTTACTGCGTGAAAAGCCCCGAAATCCGGGGGCGTTTGAACCAACCCGGCTCGGAGGTGAGGCGGCATGGCACGTCCGGCAGCGATTTCTCCTCGGCAAGGGGGAGGGAATCTACGGGTTGGGCCAGTTCGAAGACGGGACCATGAACTATCGTGGGCACGATATCGTGCTCGTCCAAAACAACCGGCATATCGTTGTGCCGTTTTTCGTTTCGTCGAAATCCTACGGGATTTATTGGGACAATTACTCCGACACACGGTTTCATGACGGTCCTGACGGCATGTCCCTGTGGTCCGAGGTTGCCGATGGCATCGACTACTATTTTATCGCCGGAAGAAATATCGGAGACGCGATTGCCGGCTATCGCGAGGCAACGGGCCGGGTTCCCATGTTTCCCCGATGGGCCTTCGGGTACTGGCAATCGCGCGAACGGTACGAGAATCAGGATCAACTGATGTCTGTTGCCAGGGAATATCGACGCCGGCATATCCCGATCGATAATATTGTCCAGGACTGGCAATACTGGGGGCGGCTCGGGTGGAACGCCATGGCCTTTGATAACTCTCTCTATCCCGACCCCCGGGGGATGATTGATTCCCTTCATCGTCTCCTCAACATGCATATCATGGTCTCTATCTGGCCTCAGGTCGATTCGGGGACGGCGGTGTACCGCGATCTGTGGAAGACCGGCCACCTGTTTCCGACGAAAGTGTGGAATGGCGGGAAGACCTACGATGCGTACAGCGAAGAGGCGCGGTCGATTTACTGGGATCACCTGAACCGCGGGTTATTCTCTCTGGGGGTGGATGCATGGTGGGCGGACGCGACGGAACCGGATTCCGCATGGTGTGACACGCCGCTTGACGAAAAACTCGGCATCGTCAGCAATGGTCAGACGGCGATCGGGAGCTCCTGGCGGTATTTGAATACCTATGCACTCGTTACGACGACAGGTCTTTACGAGAATCAACGGGCGACGGCGCCGGACAAACGGGTGATGATACTGACCCGTTCTGCGTTTGCCGGTCAACAACGGAACTCCATGGCCGTGTGGTCGGGGGATATCCCGTCCACGTGGGAGACCTTCCGCCATCAAATCGCCGCGGGGATCAATTTCTCGATGGCCGGCATCCCCTGGTGGAACAGCGATATCGGCGGGTTCCTGCCGAAGGAATATGGAGGTGAGTTCCCGAGGGGGACAAAGGACCCGGCCTACGACGAGCTCTACGTGCGGTGGTTCCAATTTGGAGCCCTCTGCCCGATCTTCCGTTCTCACGGCACAGATTTTCCGAAGGAGGTTTGGGAGTTCGGCCATCCGGGGTCATGGGCATATGACGCGCTCCTGAGAGCATTGCGCGTGCGCTACCGTCTGATGCCGTACATCTACTCGACTGCGTGGGAAGTAACGCACCGGAACGAGACGATGATGCGGGGGCTCCCGATTGATTTCGCCTCCGACTCGTCCGTGCTCTCGATCCCGGACGAATACCTCTTCGGCCCTTCGATGTTGGTCGCGCCGGTGACGCGATCGATGTACTATCCACAAGACAAAGGCGTGCTGATTCCTGCGTCGATGTTCAGGACTGGCAGCGAGCAGCAAGGACTGACGGGCAGGTATTACGCCGGGAAGAATTTTGACTCGTTGGTGGCGACGCGCGTGGACAGCGTGATTGGGTTCGACTGGAACCACGGCGGTGCCCCCGGTCTCGGCAGGCGAAACGCGAATTTCTCGGTGCGATGGCAGGGCGAACTCTATGCGCCCGAGGACGGGAAATACGAGATCGAGATCACTTCGGATGACGGCGTGAACCTGTTTGTTGACGGCACGCAGCTGATGGACGAGATGTATCCCGCCGGGAAACAGCTGAACTATGCCGAGGTGACGTTCCGTCGGGGGACGTGGCATGCTGTCACCGTTGAATATCAGCAGCTCGACAAGCAGGCGGAAATCGTCGTGCGTTGGCGGACGCCGTCGCATCGGGCTGCATACCATCCGGATACGACGGTGAAGTCGGTGCCGGTGTATCTTCCTTCCGGAAGACGCTGGTTCGACTTTTGGTCGGGCGAAAGTCATCGCGGCGGGAGAAGAATCGCTCGGGAGGTGCCGATGGACATCCTTCCGCTCTACGTCCCGGCCGGCGCCATTATCCCGCTCGGGCCGTCCGTGGAGTATGCCGGACAAAAGCCCGATGATACGATCGAGGTTCGTGTCTATCCGGGATCCGACGGCCGGTTCCTTCTCTATGAGGATGAAGGAGACGGCTACGGTTACGAGAAAGGCAGCCGAGCGGAGATCGCATTGCAGTGGAACGACGCGGCCCATATGCTCACGATCGGAGAACGCAAGGGAGAGTTCCCTGGCATGTTGCGCAAGAGAGTGTTCCTCGTGGTTCTCGTTGGACCGATGCACGGAGTTGGGGATGAACGGACGGATCGGCCGGACGCCCTCATAGTTTACACAGGATCTGCTAATTCGGTCAAGCTCCATTAGCACTCAGCAGACCAGTTTTTTTCTATCCCCCTCTTGACAATTGAATCGTATTGCAGTATATAGCACAATCGATTGTGCAATTATGCCCTTAATGAGAAGAATTGGCGGCAACCCTTAGAGATATTGCGCAAAAATCCGGCCTCTCGATTTCGATCGTCTCGCGTGTTCTGAACAAGAAGACGGCGAAATACCGGATCAGCAAACAGACGGAGAAGCGCGTTCTCCAGACGGCCAAGGATCTGAACTACCGGCCGAACCAACTCGCCCGCGGCTTGCGGCTCCGCAAGACCCATACCATCGGGCTCGTGGCGCCGGATATCTCGAATCCGTTCTTCGCGTCGATCATCAAGACCGCGGAAGGCGTCGCGCACTCGCTTGGATACACGCTCGTCGTCTGCGATTCTGACGAAAGCAGTCAGCTGGAGGTGGAGCACGTCGGGCTTCTCCAGGCGAAGGGTGTCGATGGCCTGATCGTCCTTCCCGTGGGGATGAAACGGTCGCATCTCGACGCGGTCATCGCGGGCAGGGTGCCGCTGGTGACGGCGGACCGGAGCTTCCCGGACCTTCGCGCGAGCAGTGTCGTGATCGACAATCACGCGGGGGCGATGGAAGCGATCGAACATGTGGTGGAGCACGGTCATGTGCGCATTGCGATCATCCAGGGCCTGCGCGAAACAATCACCAGTCGCGAGCGTTTGCGGGGATATCTGGATGTTCTCGCCGCGCACGATATCCCGGTGGACGAGGGGCTGATTGTCGGGAACGATTTTCGGCGTGAAACCGGTTATGTTGAGACCCTGCTCCTCCTGCGATCCCGGCGCCCGCCCACTGCGATCTTCACCACAAGCGATCTCATTACGCTCGGAGCCTTGCAGGCCATCTTCGAGCAGGGGCTTGAAGTCCCGCGCGATATTTCTGTGGTCGCTTTCGATGATATTGAATCTGCCGAGTTTTTCCGGTGTCCGATTACCGCGGTCTCACAGCCCAAGGAGAGCATCGGCGAAATCGCCGTCAAGCTGCTGACTGATCATATTCGGGATCAACGAGGATCCTACGAAATCAGGTCTATCGTCCTGAAACCTACCCTGATAGTCCGCGATTCTGTTGCCTCGATTCAAGCCCCTGCCGAGAGTAGTATCGGTTAGCGGGTGAGGTGCGTCGATCTTCGGTGAGTGTTTCGCATCAGCCGCCGAATCCCGGGTCTCTACTGCAGTCTTCCGCCGGGAATTTGGGAGGGGACGACAAGGTTAGGTTGCACAATCGATTGTGCAAGCCAATTTCTTCACTGGTAGAAAGAACACAGTGTCATGAAGACAACCGCTGTTCTCCTCGCCGCGCTCCTTGCGGTCCTCATGATGCTGGCCGGTGGTTGCGGTCAGAAGAAGAACGCCGCCGATGGAGCGATCACCATCACCTTCTGGCATAGCTGCGTGTCCTCGACAGTCCCTGCCCTGAACGAACTCATCGGACAGTTCGAGAAGGAACACCCGGGGGTGATCATCAAGGCGCAATATGTTCCCACGGGTGACGCCCTGATCGAGAAACTCATCACCTCGGTCCAAAGCCATACCGCCCCCGACATCTCCTGGATCCACGCCAACTTCCTCCAGAGCATCATTGAAGCCGATGCCATCTACAAGATGGACGACTTCATTCACGGGCCGGATAGTCTCCCGTCGACCGACCTCGCGGACATCTTCCCGCCGTTGATGCAGGAAGCGAAGTGGCGCGGCACGCTCTACAGCCTGCCGATGGAAGCGACCGGCATTGCGTTGCTCTGCAACCGCGAGCTCTTCCGACAGGCCGGGCTCGATACCACCCGGGGGCCGAAAGACTGGGACGAGCTTCGCGCGTATGCACGGAAGTTGACCATCGACAAAGACGGCGATGGGAAGATCGACCAATATGGGTTTTTCGTCCCCGTCTTCCCGTCGTCGGGACCTCTCGGCGACTGGATGGTCTGGCAATTCTATCCGTTCCTGTTTCAGGCCGGAGGCAACGTCATCAACCTCGAGCAGACGCATGTGACCTACAACAGCGACGCCGGGGTGAAGGCGCTCACGTTCTGGAAGACGTTGTACGAGGATTGCTCCATCCGGAAGTTCGGCATCGATTACGAGCCTGCGTTCGCATCGAAGACCCTCGCGATGGCCCTCGACGGTCCCTGGAATATTCCCCGGTGGAAACAGATCGAAGGTCTTGACTGGATGGTGGCGCCTCTGCCTGCCGGTCCCGACCGCCGCGCGACCATCATCGGCGGCGAGTACCTCGCCATCTTCAAACAAAGCGAGCATCCCAGGGAAGCATGGGAGTTTGTGAAGTGGATGACACGGCCCGACGTGCAGGCGATGTGGTCGATGAAGTCGGGGTATCTGCCGATCCGGCGCGCCGTACGGACGGTCCCTGCGTATGCGGAATATCTGGAGAGCCACCCCAACCTCAGGACCTACGTGCTGCAGATGGACGTCGCGCAGGCGGCGAATCCGATCGATTACAATCCCTTGAAGATCAGCCGAAACCTGGCCGAAGCGATCGAGCAGGCCACGGTCGGCGGCGAAGACCCGAGGACGGTCCTCGATGCCGCCGCAGCGAAATCCGACGCGTTGTTGAAAGCCGCGAAGCCATGATGGGACCGGAGCACAGCGATCGTCCCAGAGCGCGGGGCCGGAAAGGAGCGGGCCTTGCGGCTGTTTGGTTTCTTTCTCCGACGATGATCGTGTTCTCCGTGTTTGTACTCTTCCCGGTGGTTTTTTCCTTCTACCTGAGCTTTCAGGAATGGAACATGTTCGGTGGGAAAAGGGTTTTCATCGGCCTGACGAACTACGCCGCAATTCTGCGCAGCACGGAGTTCTGGGATGTTCTGAAGAACACCGTCGTCTATACCGTCGGAACCGTCCCGCTCAACATGGCGCTGTCGCTGGTCATCGCGTTCTTCCTGAACAAGAAACTCGCCGGCAGGAAGCTCCTCCGGACTGCGTTCTTCACGCCGGTGATCATGTCGTCGGTTGCGGCCGCCGTAATCTGGCGATGGGTATACGAGCCGAACTTCGGCCTCGCCAATTACCTGCTCGGCGTGTTCCACATCCCCGCCGTCAACTGGCTCAACGATCCCACCGCGGCGATGTTCGCGCTCATCGTGATGGGAGTGTGGAAGTCGTTCGGTTTCAACATGGTTCTCTTCTCCGCCGGCCTGCAGGGAATCCCGAAGCACTATTACGAGGCGGCGGAGATCGACGGGGCCGGCCGCTGGCGCAGGTTCTGGAATATTACGATCCCGCTCCTCAGCCCCACGACGTTCTTCGTCCTGGTCATGACGGTGATCGGGTCGTTCCAGGTTTTCGACACGGTCTACGTGCTGACCTCGGGCGGCCCTTTGGGGTCGACCAAGGTGCTCGTCTTCTACCTGTATGAACACGCGTTCAAGTACTTCGATATGGGATACGCGTCCGCGGTGGCATATCTGCTCTTCGCCATCGTGTTCATTTTGACGATGGTCCAGACGCGGTATCTGAGAGACAAGGTCCATTACGGGATGTGAGAGTGAAGATGAAGATGAACGCCGTCAAACGCCTTTCCGGTTCGATCCTCCTCCACGTCGTGATGTACGGTCTGGCGTTCATCACCGTCGCGCCGTTTCTCTGGATGGTGTTGACGTCGTTCAAGGGGCTCAGCGACATCATGGTGTATCCGCCGAGCTGGTGGCCGAAACACGGTTCGCTCAACAACTACATCGATGCGCTTCAAGCCGCGCCGTTCGGCCGCTATTACGCGAACAGTCTCTTTGTGGCGATCTCCGTGACGCTCGGTCAGATGGTGACCTGTTCCATGGCGGCGTATGCGTTTGCCCGCCTGAAGTTCCGCGGCCGCGACGCGCTGTTCTATGTGTTCCTCGGCACCATGATGATCCCCGGACAGGTGACAATGATACCGTCGTTCATGGTGCTGTACTGGCTCGGCTGGATCGATACGTACCAGGCGCTCATCGTCCCCGGTCTTGCCTCCGCCTTCGGGACGTTTCTGCTGAGGCAGTTTTTCATGACCATCCCCTTGGAGCTTGAGGAAGCGGCGAGCATCGACGGGTGCAGCCGGTGGGGGATTCTCTGGCGAATCATCCTCCCCCTGGCGAAGCCCGCCCTCGCGACCCTCGCGGTGTTCACCTTCATGGGAGTGTTCAATGACTTCCTGTGGGCGCTTATCGTTGTCAACTCGGAAGAAATGCGCACCGTGCAGCTCGGGCTGGCGATCTTCCGCGACCGTTACCAGACGGATTGGGGTCAACTGATGGCGGGTTCGGTGATGGCGACATTGCCGATCCTCCTTCTGTTCTTCGTCGCGCAGAAGTACTTCATCCAGGGGATCACCCTGAGCGGCATGAAAGACTAGCGTGAGGATGTGCAAACATCTGAAGAGGTTGCTTCCATGATCACCAGGAAATACTCATTGCCGGCACTGCTCGCCGCGATTATACTCGTCGGCGTCGGCCTGCACGTGGGGTGTACGAAGGAGGACAACACGCTCCTGCCGTACAACCCCGACACGCCGGGCGGAGGCCCGGTCAGCCTGACAGCAATCCAGGTGGAGGACAGCGTCTATACGCCGCGGATCTCCTGGGGCGGCGGCTACGTGAGCGCGCTCGGGGCAAACAGGGGCCCCGCGGCGATCCTCGATACGTCGCTCCTCTGGTTGCTCCACGCCGCCGGCAACGGCGTGCACTATCAGGCGAGGTTCGGCACGACGCCCGCCGGGACGGAAAATCTCACGGCCCAATATGGCGGAACGCCCGCGACGACGCTGGTTGAGGATCAGTTGTACACCTTCTGGATCGCGCGTGATGAGCTCTGGTCGACCATCGCCGCGAATCCCGGAAAAATCCTCGCTGCTGATTCGACTATGACAGCGCTTTCCCGGATCAGCGGCGATACGCTGTTCCTGACCTCCCGGTCCTTTGAAGAGAAACAGAACCCGATCGATCTCTTCATCGGAATACGCAACGTGACTGCCGTCGGAAGACTCGGGGTCATCAACGTCGTGCAGACAAACACTTCCAACGCGCCGATCATCACCTTCACGGTGACGGAAACAGGGGCGCCCGACACGCTCCTCGCGAATATCGGCATCGCAGCGGGAAGCTCGTACGATGTAGGAAGCGTTGTGTGGGAGATCCTCGCGGTCGATACCACCACCGGTTCCGATGTCTTCTGGACGCGGGATGTCGTCGCATCGCCGGTCGTGGCTGGACAATCCGTTCCGGGCACTCGCGTCTTCACTGCATTCCCGGCAGCCGGCCTCCAACGGAATCAAACATACTATGTATGGATTGCCGACAAGCTCTGGGACCAGCGGAACCGGGCGCGCACCGGCAACTACTACGCGTCCGCGACCTTTGAGACTTTTTGAGCCGGCGCCCGGGGCACAAGCATTCTGCAATGGTCATTAATAGTCATTCATCTGCAAAGGATTATCGCTGAAAGGAGGTGAATCGCCGCGAAGGAGTCGTTACGAATTTCTCTAACAGCCGTCGATCGAAGTACAGGGTGTGGGAAGAGTTCAGTCACACATCAATCCTTATCGTTGAGGAGGCTTCATATGCGAAGGTTCAGTGCTAGTGTTGTGTTCCTTGTTTGCCTTCTGTCTTCCGTCTCCACGCTCTTTGCCCAAAGAGTGAAGGTGGAAGTCCCGAAGGTCGACCCGTCGGCCATCACCATTGACGGCAAGATGGATGAGGCCGCATGGACCACCGCCGCCAAGGCGGACCTGATTACCGCGACCAATTTCGGCGGGTGGTTCAATTACTACGGCCGGACCGTTCTCGAACCGGATTATCCGGAGCTCTATGCCAGGATGCTTTGGTCCGAGGACACGTTGTATGTGTTCATCCACATCAAGGACCTGGTGAACGATTCCACGGGGTTGTACTTTCCGGGGAACGAAGGAGGGAGCCACTGGTCGGGCGACCAGCTTTTCGTGAGCCTGTCCAACC
>DATJPR010000097.1:0-12061 GCA_035506295.1 Bacteroidota bacterium
ACGACGAGGTGCGTTCGATAGGCGGCAAGAACCTCTTCGAGCCCGGGCCGGAGATGCGCAGGCATCTTCCCTCCCGGGTATCCAAGCGAGGATTCCACCTCCGCGCGGTCGACGGCAAGGTCAGAGGATTCGATCCTCACCTCAACGGCTTCGTGGACCACAGAGTGTGTCACTTCTCCATGTTGCATGAGGGACTGCCCGGAGGAGGGCATGACTCAAAAACCTATGGAATTTCCACCATCCACCGGGAGCACGATTCCCGTTATGTACTTCGCCTGCGACGAAGCGAGGAAAAGCGCTGCGTTCGCCACGTCTGCCGGCTCGCCGAGTCTGCCGATCGGGGTCCTCGCCAACACGCGTTTTTTCCTTTCGGGATCGTCATCCAGCGCATTGGAGGACATTACTGTCGCAATAAACCCTGGAGCGATGCAATTTACCCGGACGCCATGGACCGACCACTCGACCGCGAGCGCCCTCGTCATCCCCTCCACGGCCGACTTCGTGGCGGTATAGCCGACCACTTTGGGAATGCCATAATGCGAGGCCATCGAGCTGATCATGATGATGTTGCCCGATTTCCGCGCTACCATACCCTTCCCCACTTCACGCGTCAGCGCGAAGACCGACGTCTGATTCGTCAAAACAATGTCCTGGAATTCCTGGTCCGACACGGAAAGTGCCTCGCGCTTCATGTTTATCCCGGCATTGTTGACAAGAATGTCCGGTTCTCCTACGAGGTGTTGGGCTTCACGGACGAGATCAGGAAGGTTGCCGATGTCATTGAGGTCAAAACTCAGTGCATGCGCTTCGGGCCCGATATGGTTCGCGGCGCGTTCGAGCTTCGATTTGTCACGGCCGACGATCACGACATTAGACTGCTCTCCGGCAAAGGCCAGGGCGATGGCAAATCCAATCCCGCTGGCTCCGCCCGTGACGATCACGTTCTTGCCTTTGAGGTCTGCATAATTGATCGCCATGACCAAACCCTGTTCCTAAAGATGCGACAAGCAGCTCCCCCGACGAAGTACCGAAGCCTGATGGAAGATCGGGATTTCTTCCCTCTCTTACCGTTCACCCCGAACAAACATTGACTCAGAGAGTGACGTGCCGAACCAGGGCCAGATCGAGCATCCCGGGGTCGGATCTCCCGAATTCCTTCTTGACTTTTGGGGAAAAATTGAACTGATTAAGGTCTAATTGAAGCGCTTTATTCCTAATATATAGGTCGAATTGGTGCATAGCAAGCGCGACCTGCATCCCTCCTTGGACGGTTGACGACAACCCCTTTGGTGATGCCCTGCGTCCTGCTTCGCCCACCTCGATGACCTGCTCCAATCACCATTTCAGCCTCCACCGACCGAATATCGACTATGCTGAGTCTCGGAATTGACCTCGGAAGTTCATCCGTCAAGTGCTGCCTGTGGGACGTCTCGAAGGGGGTCGTTCTCGCCTCCGGTCAGCATCCCGCGACGGAAATGGAAATGCGCTCGCCTCAGCCCGGCTGGGCAGAACAGGACCCAAACGTCTGGTGGGACTACGTCGTCCTCCTGACGCGAAAACTTCTTAAGGAAGCCAATGCCACCGGCGATCAGGTCCGGGCGATCGGCATTGCCTACCAGATGCACGGGCTTGTGGTCGTGGATGCATCGGGGACGGTGTTGCGTCCCTCCATTATCTGGTGCGACAGTCGGGCTGTTGAGACCGGTGAGGCCGCCGCCAAGGCGCTTGGCGCCGAATATTGCCGCACCCATCTGCTGAATTCTCCCGGCAACTTCACCGCATCGAAGCTGCGCTGGGTCAGAGATCACGAACCAGCAACGTACGAGAAGATCCACAAGGCAATGCTCCCGGGCGACTATGTCGCGATGCGAATGACCGGCGAGATGACCACGACAGTCAGCGGGCTGACCGAAGGCATCTTCTGGGATTTCGCACGGGCAGAAGTAAGCAGGAAGTTGATGGAATATTATGACATCAACCCGGACCTTCTGGCTGCGGTGAAACCCACGTTCGGCGTCCAGGGAGTCCTCTCACGGAGCGCCGCATCAGAGCTCGGGCTTTCGGCGGGCACCCCGGTCGCGTATCGTGCGGGCGATCAACCGAACAATGCGCTTTCCCTGAATGTTCTTGAGCCGGGCGAAGTCGCCGCGACCGCAGGCACCTCCGGTGTCGTTTTCGCGGTGACCGAATCCGTCGTCACGGATCCCGAGTCGCGCGTCAATGTCTTTGCCCATGTGAACCACTCGACCGAGCATACCCGCCTGGGAATGCTGCTGTGCATCAACGGAACAGGCATTCTGAATTCGTGGCTTCACCGGAACGTCGCAGCCGACCTCTCCTATGACGCGATGAACTCGCTCGCCGCCTCTTCACCGGTTGGTGCCGGCGGTCTGAAGTGCCTCCCCTTCGGCAACGGGGCCGAAAGAATGCTGGGGAACGCCACGGTCGGCTGTCACCTCGTCGACCTCGACTTCCAGCGCCATACGCGCGCCGACGTTCTCCGCGCATCGCAGGAAGGCCTCGCGTTCTCGTTCCGGTACGGTACGGACATCATCCGCTCGCTCGGGATCCCGATCTCCATCGTGAGGGCGGGCACCGCAAACCTGTTCCTGAGCCCGCTTTTCTGCAGGACCGTGGCTACTGTTCTCGGCGCCACGGTCGAGCTCTTCAAGACGGACGGCGCTCAGGGCGCGGCACGCGGGGGCGCCATCGGTGCCGGGCTCTACACGTCTCCCAAAGAAGCGTTCGCATCGCTCAGCCGGACCGCGGTGATCGATCCCGTGGCCGGGGATGTCGAACACACAACGGCTGCGTATCACGACTGGCTGCATCATCTAGAACTCCTGCTTGAGCGCAGGGGACATGACTGACCACTAGGCATTTCGCAAGGAGCGACATATGAACGTTCGCACGACGGCGACGAAAGAATACTTCCCGGGAATCGCAAAAATCCGCTTTGAAGGGAAAGAGTCCAAAAACCCCCTCGCGTTTCGATGGTACGACGAGAACCGACTCGTCGGCGGCAAGTCCATGAAAGACTATTTTAAGTTTTCCGTGGCCTACTGGCACAGCTTCGTGAACACCGGCAAAGACCCCTTCGGTGATGATACGCGGGATCTCCCGTGGAACCACGAGCAGGATCCGGAATCCAAAGCAAAAGCCAAGATGGATGCCGCCTTTGAGTTCATTACCAAGCTCGGCGCGCCCTACTACTGCTTTCATGATTTTGACGTCATCGACGAAGGAGCAACCATTGCCGAGTCCGACAAGCGCCTCCAACTCGTCGTCGACCACGCCCGTCAGTTACAACAGGGCACTGGCGTCCGGCTCCTCTGGGGAACGGCGAACCTCTTCTCGAACCGACGGTACATGAACGGTGCCGCGACCAATCCGAATTTCGCGGTGCTCGCACACGCCGGCACGCAAGTCAAACGGGCGCTCGATGCCACGATCGCACTCGGCGGAACGAATTACGTGTTCTGGGGCGGACGTGAAGGATATACGTCTCTGCTCAACACCAACATGAAGAGAGAGAAAGACCATATGGCCCGCTTTCTCTCCATGGCCCGGGACTACGCGCGTCAACACGGGTTCAAGGGAACATTCCTCATCGAGCCGAAACCGATGGAGCCGACCAAGCACCAGTACGATTTCGACACGGAAACCACCATCGGGTTCCTGCGCCACTACGGACTCGACAAGGACTTCAAGCTCAACATTGAAGTGAACCACGCCACGTTGGCGGGACACACCTTCCAGCACGAAATCCAGTGCGCAGTAGATGCCGGGTTGTTCGGCAGCATCGATGCCAACAGGGGCGATCCGCTCAACGGCTGGGACACGGACCAGTTCAGTGTCAACCTCTATGACGTGGTTGAGGCGCTGCTGGTCATCCAGGACGCGGGAGGCTTTGGCAACGGCGGCGTCAACTTCGATGCAAAAGTACGAAGGAGCTCCACCGATTTCGAAGACCTGTTTGTCGCTCACATCACGGCGATGGATATCTTCGCGCGGGCACTGCTGGTCGCGGACGCTATTCTACGCGAATCAGAGTTCCCGAAGCTCCGCAAAGAGCGCTACGCTTCCTTCGACAGCGGCGACGGCAAGAAGTTTGAGCAGGGGCAGCTGACCCTCGATGACCTCCGCGCGATCGCCGTGGCTGGTGGCGAACCGCCTCAGATCAGCGGCAAGCAGGAGAAGTTCGAACAGATCCTCACCATGTTTTCGTAACCCCGGGCTGATGACGCTTTTTCGCCCGGATCAGAGCAAACAAGCAACAGGGCGCAGTAGATCTTATCCATCTATTGCGCCCTGTTCATTATGCACGTATGAGGAACCCTTCCGCGCGGCGGCCTACCTCATCAGCGTCATTTTGCGAACGGTTGTGAAGTTCCCTGCCACCAGACGATAGAAATATACCCCGCT
The DNA here is from genome assembly GCA_035506295.1 of Bacteroidota bacterium. Taxonomy (GTDB): domain Bacteria; phylum Bacteroidota; class Ignavibacteria; order UBA10030; family UBA6906; genus DATJPR01. Next base: position 4,426 of record DATJPR010000097.1, read on the forward strand.
GGAGAGGTTGCTACCATCAAAGGCAAAATCGTACCTGCCCGCCGGATAGCGGCCGTTAGCCAGAACTGCTACTTCTCTCCCAAGCACATCATACACAGCCAGTCGTATGACACTGGTCACTGACCACTGACCACTGATCACTGTTTTTGGATTGAACGGGTTTGGATAGTTCTGCAGGAGCATGAACGATTCCGGCCCGGTCGTATGCGTTTCCACGCCGAGGATCTGGTCTCCCGTCGTGAAATTTCCTGTGAGCGAAAAGGAACTTGCTCCTGTGTCATTGACCGCTGACACGTGCCAGTAAAACGTCGCATTGGAGGCAAGGGGGCTGAGCTGTGCCATCGTATCCACAACCGTGGTATCGACTGCGATTGTGGAAAACACATTGTCGTTCGAAATTTGGATGCGATACGATTTGGCGATCTTCGACGGGTGCCATCGCAGAATCGCATTCCGTTGGACTGCGGTGTCGCCGAGAGGTGACACGAGGACGGGCTTGATGGGCGTTGCCAGGTAGTGGCGCAACCACTGGAGGGCAGGTCGCTCGGTTCCATTCGATCGCAGAAGATACCCATTCGTCTGCCAGATATAGTTCTGGTCATACCCCCACAGCGTGATTCCGGCGACGTTCGGATCCTCCCAGAAAATCGGCAGGTATGTCTGATAGTTCTGAAGCTGGATCGAATCGACGGGTTCGTTGATGTCAAACTCGGAAATATACACGGGCAGGCCGAGGGCCTCGAGTCTGGCGAGATTACTCTTGATCGTGCTGATCGAATACACGTAGCCTCCCGTGGTCCCTGCCGGGCTTCTGAACTCAAAGTAATGCCCCTGGATCCCGATGCCATCGATAAGGTGCCGGACTTTCAGTGTATCGATAATGCGAATATACGAGTCGGTGACGGAGTTGCTCTGGAGAATGTTGTAGTCATTGATGAGAAGTTTGACGGTGGGAAAGAACGCGTGCCTCGCCATCGTGAACGCGGTGACAACCCAATCCCAGCCCGTGGACCCCGCCCCGCCCAAGGCGGCGGAGTACGAGGGCACCGCGTGAAGGGGTTCATTCACGACATCGACAAGGCTCGTTGAGGGATATCGTGCGGCGATGGTATCAATCCACTGAAGAACCGCTGCGCGCTGGCCTGCCGAATCGAGCGACGTGATCCACGACGGTTGCTGATTGCCCCAGACGAGATTGTGGTGCTTATAGGGATATCCATTTCCGATGGCCAGCTGGTAAATGTTGTCAAGGGCGGTGAACGAAAAATTGCCCTGCGCTCCTTCCACACTCCCCCACTTCCCGTCGTTTTCCGGAGTGATTTGATTGAAGTAGCTCGTGAACGTCGGTCGCATAGGACCCAGGCTCGAGCCAAAGAACTTCTTCTGCCCCTTGGCGAGCTGTGCGTCACTCGCGCTCGTGAAGACAATCAGCGTGACCGCCAACAGCACCGCTGGGATTCTCTTGTTATAGTCGCATGTCATGAAACACCTCATTTGTTCATTAACGTTTGCATTGGCGACGGAGGGTAGGCGCCGACATACGGCCCCTGGGCATCTGCGGACCGAAGAACCGACCTGACTTCTGCCGGAATGGCCGCCCCTTTGTTCGCGCCGGAGAAAGCGCCGAGCAATGCGTAATTGCCCAACTGTTCACTCATGAACAACGGGCCATCGTACCCCACATAGGTCCCATTCGCGTGCGCGACATCGGACGACACCTTTTCCAGATCAGAAAAAGCGGCGAAACCGGATTGACAATGGGAATTCGCGGCCGGACTCCAGAAGATCAAGGGATACGTGCATTGCATCGCTCGACGAACGGCCATGTTATTGTCGACTGCGCTCAGCTCGGGCCCAGGCAAACGATCGCAGAGAGATGCCGGCTGCCAAACAAAAAACAATGGTCGCTGATACCGGAGATCTCCCGTCAGAAGGTTGTTGACAAATACATGCCCGCCGCGCTTCTCGACATCGGGACCGGTACTCGCATGCCAACCGAAACGATCTCCCGCTGCGACCCGCCCGTTGCGCCCGATACATGCCGTGCTGTTCACGAAGGTGTTCTGGTAGATGCGGGCATTGGAGCTGTTCAGCACCAAGACGCCGTGGTCGCAGTTGACGAAGACGTTCCCGGCGCAAATGGCGCCCTTGGATATTTCAAAGAAGAATCCGTTGTCGCTCGGCCAGAGCTGATCCGTGGAGACGGCGCCGGTATTGTTCCCGACATCCTGCACCCAGTTGTTCGTAAAGACACCGTCAACCTCACCGACGTCGTACCAGACACCGTTGGAATATGGGAGATCGATGATGAGATTGTCATTGCATCGGGCGCGATGACACTGGTCGAAGATCTTGACCGCGGCCGGGAAATACCCTGTTATGTGTTCAATATTGTTCTGCGTGAAGATGTTTCGCTCCAGCAACACGTCCGACGAGCCGATGATGTAAACGCCTTCGGTGCTGGTATCGCTCACTTTGCACTGCCGGATCGTCAGACGGTCTCCGCGGAAATACCCGGCGACGCGAGAACAGTAGGATATGGTGCAGTTCTCCAACGTCGTTCCGACCACCTCCTTTCCATACGTTGATTCGTCCGACAGCCCGACGGGCTCTTTTCCCTCGACCTCCAGCGCCCGGTATGCGTACTGGGTGAACGTAATGCCACGGATGATGTAGCCCTTCTTGTCCGATTTCTTCCCATGACACTCCCCCGTCGTCCGGAGCAATGCGCAGTCGTGCGAAGTGATTTCCACGAGGCGGTTTGTGGGATCAACGCCGATGTACACGTAGCCTGAATCGTAGTCGATGTAGTACGTGTTCGAGTCCACCTCGCCTTGCCAACCGACCGCCTGAAGGAACCGTCCGTCGACGAACACCATGTCGTTGTTAAACCGGTAGAGTGGCGTCTTTCTCCCTTCGCGCTTCCTCGGCCACCAATCGGCCGGAGACGAGGGGAAAAAGTGTGACCATCTGGTGACCCACAATCCGTTCCCCAGGTTCTCCCACTGCGTTGCCACCGTCGTGCCTTTCAGGACGGGCTCTTCGTCGGCGTAGGGCTGGATCGTGACTCCCTGATTGAGCACGAGGTTTCCTGTCCTGTACACCCCCCCGCGCATCACAATGACGTCTCCCGTTTGCACCCGATCGATGGCGGATTCAATCGTCGTCGGTTTTTCGAGAGACTCACCGGATTGCCCGGCCTGCCCATCCACTGCCACATAATAGATCTTTCCTGCAGTCGGAGGAAGAGTGTACCTCTGCCGGATCGGTCCATACGGGCCGCCGGAGGGCTGGGCACCCGCAATGGTGGGAACCATGAGAGAGAAGGCCACTATCGCTGGCGTAAGGACAGATACCGAGATTCTACGCACGGTGTTCATTTTCCCTTACCTGTTGTTCCATTCCAAGAACTGAAACGGGAAATCATTTCCTTGTCTTCTCGGCATCGCCGCGGTCGAAATACTTTTGAGCAAAGGCAAGAAAATACGGCCAATTCGGTCCCACGGTGTGTCCGTCCTCGTGTTGTCGGAACGCGAGTGCACCGCTGTCGATGGTGGTTCCCATAGGTGGAAATTTCGTGATACCGAGATCGTTCTCACCGAAGAGCTTGTACACCGGGCCTGCGGCAACCTCCGCAAGGAACTGTCCCGTATCGTCGATCCATCGTCCTTCGTTCGTGGGCGAGCCGCAACTGATAAACACCGGCCGTGGTGCGCATAGCGCAATCAACTCGTGAGAGTCCACGCTGAGTGCGGAAGGATCAGTCACATAGTTCAAGAGATTCCCTGCGAACCAATGATATTCGCCGGAGGAACAGATATTGCCCATCGATTCACCAAAATCTCTTCTATAGAATGTCGCCCCTCCCTTGCCCGAAGACCCGACAAGAACGATGGCAAACCGGGAGTCATATGCCATGGTGGCAAGAACTGCTTTCCCATAACGAGAAACGCCTTCAATCCCGACACGCCGGGCATCGATCGATGGGTCTTTCTCAAAATAGTCCAGGATACGGCTCCCTCCCCACGCCCAGGCTCGCAAGGCGCCCCAGTCGTCCGGCTGAGGCAATTTCCCCTTATTCACCAGACCGATGATGCCTTCGGTAAGACCTGCGGCATTGTCAGGCTGAACGCTCGTTGGAACATATATCGCATAGCCCCACCCCTTAGCGAGCACTTGCTCCTGCCATGTCGGTCCCGCGGGTTTTGGCATGCCGGGGAAAGAGAAGCCCGGCGGGAAGATGAAACCGAACTCCATAATGACTGGAACCGGCTTGCCGGCGCCGGCCGGCGTGGTTATCGTCAACTGAATATCCACGACAATGTCCGGATCTGCGGCATTGTCGACATGGCCGACAATGTCCCTGATGACGACCGGAGTGTTCCCGATGGTGCTATCCAGAGAGTGCACCACTTTCCATTGAACGCGGGGAACGTTCTGAGGAACTCTGCCAAAGATTTCCTCATCGAACTGACGCTGGAGCTCAGGACGTCGAACTCTCCACCAGGTCACCGCGTCGACAATGTGCCTCCCGTCCTTCAGCAGAAGAGGATCGGGCAGGCTGGGGTAGGGGTTCGCACGCGCTTCATCGTAGTTGTTCCACGTTCCCCACGCTGTACGCACATACGTGTTCCCCACGCTGTCATACCAGTTTGATGATCCACTCTTTTGAAAGGTACCCTTCGGCCGATTCGGATCTTCCGCCGGGGGGGGCAAAGAAGTCGGAAGCTGGATTTTGAGGCGCTCGACCATCTTATGCCAGTTTGCGTCGGATTCCGTGCCGATCTTCGCAAAGTAGGCGTTCCGCTCATCAGGGGACATCTGGAAAATGCTCTTTGTCTGCGCAATGACGGTGCAAGCAGCAAAGAGTAGAGAAGCAAGGATTAGAGCGGCTTTCGTCTTCATTGTCTCATTTGCCTTTCGCCATTCGGTAGAAGCTTTCTGGAGGGCCGAGGTAGCTCGGCCGCACGCCACCGAGATCCACGACGATTTTCTCCAGCACCACACCCGGATCCACCATCCAGAACTTGAGTATGTGATAGCCAGGTTTCGCAATGATGTGGCTGGAATGACTGACTTGACCGTTGTTCACGACGATGCGTTCCCAGGCAGTGTTTCCATTTTGCGCACTGAAGCCCTTCGGAACGAGCGTGATGATCTGCGGCTGGTCTCCGTCAAACGCGACAGCATAGCGCAAGCCTCTGTCAGGCGAGAAATTCAGGTTCGGGCCGAAATACCCTGCGACATCGACCTTGCCGGAATCGAGCAGATACATGCGATATTGAAGACATGGTGCGTCCTTGCCCGGCTCCAATGCCGGCGGAGGAAGAGCAGAGGTGGCCCGCATTCCCGACAACGTATGGCCGTAACCCGGCACATTAATCCATTGCGCCTGCCCGGATTCGGATTTCGAGGTGAAGTGTGCTGCCTCGATGGACACACAGCCATCCTCTTCAAGATATCCGTCAAGCGTGTTACCGACTCCCACCGAAGCACGAGCGACGAGCACCGCCACGGGAACGGCACCGTGTGCTCCGCTGATCGTTATCATGCCGGCCGTTTCTGAGTTGCCAACCTTGTCCCAATCAATGCTGATCCAGATTCGGGTCTGATCATTCACGGTCCCCGAAGACTTGTCGACGGTAATCCACGGCTTGTTCGCGCTGACCGAGAAGGCGAACGAGCCCTTTCCCCGGTTGAAGATCTCCAGGTAGTGGCGTCGATCATTGTAACGATCGAAGAGGGGAAGCGCTGCGCCCGTGGTCGCCCCGGGCCATGCGTCCTCGGATCCCTCCACCGCAATGCCCATCGACGCCGTATCCGGTAGCGGAAGTTCCGAAAGAGGTATCGCCCGAAGGCTGTTGGTCGGCGGATCCTGCCAGCTGGTGTACCCGAGGTGGGCCTGATCCATGAAGTGATCCCATTTGCCCCCGGCAAGAGTCCGATTGAAGTATCCCATAAGGCTGGTGTCTCTTGCGAACAACGTGCGCGTCCGGTCGGCCATCGCATTGGTGCTCGATCTCCCCTGCTTTGCATAGAGAGCGTTTAGCCCGGCCGCATAATACAGTTCGTTCACGATCGAAGACGCTTTCGTCGGAAACAGGACGAGTTCGGTGAATGCATCCCTCTGGTTGTCCGGCAGCTCCTTCGCGATCGCCTCTGCCTTGTCCGTGATACGCTCGAAGTCTCTTACGACGGTTTCCGCTTCTTGATAATTGACGAGGCTGTACGTGGTCGGACTCAGGAGCTCTGGTTTCTTCCTGCCGTTGATCATCGTATACGCGTTGAGGACATCCGCTATCTCTCCCGCATGCTTTGCATCGAATTGGCGCGCCGCCCACAACCTCGTATATTCACCCAGGTTCTTGTTGGTCCACCGGTTGGTATTCCAGGCAAGGTCCATGAAATACTCGAGTGGCAGTTCGTATCCTTTGAAGTGCCCGACGTTGACGATCCAGATACGATCAGCCCCGTATTGCTTGGCAAGAGACATCTGATCCCAGATTTTCGCTATGGGATTCGTGTTGATCCACTGGTAACTCCGCGGACCGCCGTGATAGTCAAAGTGGTAGTAGATCCCTGCACCGCCGCTGCGGGTGCGTTCATCCGCTGTCGGCAGTCGCCGGATGTTCCCCCAGTTGTCGTCGGGCCAGAGAAGGGTGACATCGTCTGGCACCCGCATTCCTGCGTTGTAAAAATCCAGCACTTCCTTGTAGAGGCACCACAGTTGGGGGACCTTGGTGACATCGGGGTCCATTTCTTCGGCGAGGATTTTCCTCTGGACATCGATGATGTTTTCCAGGAGGGCCATGTTGACTTCCGGTCCGCCCGGTGCCATCGGCGTGTCGTTCGCTCCCCGGAGCCCGATCGTGATGATGCTTTCGAACTTCTTGTTGCGGCGTATCCCATCGCGCCAGAACTTCTGGAGCGTGTCCGGGTACTTCGCGTAGTTCCACGTCCCGAGGGAATTCAGGTAGCGTCTGTCCCACTCCTTTTGCGCGCGGAGCATCGGCTCCTGATGCGACGTCCCCATCACGATCCCGTACTCGTCGGCAAGCCGCGCATTTGCCGTATCGTCTTCGTTGAAGGCATTGTTCCACATCGCCGGCCAGAGGTAGTTTGCTTTCAGGCGCAGGAGAAGCTCGAAGATCCTCTCGTAGAACTCGTGGCCGTAATTCGCGACCCCGGATGGCACCGGAGGATTGGACCGCACAGGAGCTTCACCATATTTCGCTTGGACCCAGTTTGTCAAGTCCGGAGATTCATCGTTGAGAAAGATGCCGCGGTATTTCACCGAAGGCGGGCCATCCGTATGTCGGCCCGGAAGAATGGAGATGTCGGAATGCCGCTTAACCGGCACGTCAGCCCACCAGGTCCAGGGGGAAACCCCCATTTGCTCGGAGATGCTCAGCATTCCGTACATCGTCCCCCGCTTGTCGCTTCCGGCGATGACCAGTGCTTCGTCGACGCCAGGCGAAGGATGGTCCACTCGCTCAATGAGGAACGCCTCCCACTTCCCTGCAATCATCGAATCGTCAAGCTTCTTCTGGCGAACCAGACTGTCGATCAGGGGGTTTTTCCCCAGCGTTCCGACAAGCACCACATGCCTCTCGTCCGGAACCACATCGATGCAGAT
>DATJPR010000098.1:0-76262 GCA_035506295.1 Bacteroidota bacterium
CGCTCTGCGACCCGTTTCAGCTCCTCAAGGTGTGCTGCGGGGTCGACGATCGGCGTTGAATCGTCGAGATACCGGTCGAACGGTGTCGTGGCTTTCCTCGCACCGTAGGAGGCAGCCCGCCCTGTCGTCGGATCGTCGATCGCCCCGGTCACTTCGTACGTCTCCCTGCCGAACAGTCCGAGACCGTTGGCTTTCGGCAACGTGCGTGTTCCGAGGACGATGGCCTCCGGACCGAGTTCCTTCCGCATCTGCTCCGTGGCTTCCTTCAGGGTTCGTGCGGTGAATTTCTTAATTCTCATTGGCGACCTCGAGCTTCCCGATGAATTCGATCTCCGTCTCCGGCGGCAATTCCGTAAACGAGAGCACGGAAACGGTGGGGAACGATGTATGAACGAGCCTGTAGAAGTAGGGGCGGACGGTTGCGGCACACACGACCACCGGAGTCCATCCGCTGGACGTCATTGCGTCGACATTGGCACGCAGGCTTTCCTGAATACCCCGGACGGTTGCCGGCGCGAGACCCAGGCTGGGGCTCGCCTCTCGCTGGCTCTGGAGAGACGCGGTGATCAATTGCTCGAGCCGCGGGTCCATCGCGATGGCGTGAATGACGCCGCTCCCATCCTGGTAGATGCGGGCGATGGTCTCCGAAAGCGAGTGACGCACATACTCCGTCAACACGTCCACGTTTTTCGTGACCCGGCCGTAGTCGACCAGCGCTTCGAGAACGGTGGTCAGATCGCGCACGGGAATTCCCTCCCGGAGAAGGTTTTGCAGGACCTTCTGCACCGTCCCCGTCGGCATGACTTCCGGTGTCAGTTCCTCGACCACCGCAGGGTAGTCCTTCTTCAGATTGTCGATCAGCTTTCTGGTGTCCTGCCGCCCGAGAATCTTGTCGGCATTCCTCCTCAGGATTTCCTGCAGGTGCGTTGACAGGACCGAGGAGGGTTCGACGACCGTATAGCCATGGAGCTCGGCATTTTGTCGTTCATGATCTGCGATCCACACGGCAGGCAGGCCGAAGGCCGGCTCTTTCACTTCGTCTCCGTCGATGCGCGACGGGGAATGCGCGGAACTTATGGCAAGGTAGCGCCCCATCATCAGCTTATCGGTCGCGACGACGTTACCCCTGATTTTCACCACATACTGGTTCGCCTCGAGCTGCAGGTTATCGCGAACCCGCACCGGAGGGATGACGATCCCCAGCTCCATCGCGAGCTGCTTGCGCATGTTCGTGATGCGGTTGAAGAGATCGCCGCCCTGTGATTCGTCGACGAGCGAGATCAGCGCATAGCCGATTTCCACTTCCAGGGGATCCACCTGGAGATAGTCTTCGATTTTTTCTTCCCGTGTCGCCGGTCGTTCCGGCGCCTGATCGGGAGGGGGGGTCTTGGCTTCCCGCATCTGCACGTAGCCAATCCCGCCGGCAAGCGAACCGAGCACGAGGAAGGGAATCGTCGGCAATCCGGGCACAATCGCGAAGAGGAGCAGGGCGCCGGAGGCGATGAGCAGGGCTTTGTATCGACCGAACACCTGAACGCGGATTTCCTTGTCGAATTGGTTTCCCGAAGCGCTGCGGGTGACGATCATGCCGGCCGAGGTGGCAATGATCAGGGCGGGGATCTGGGTCACGAGCCCGTCGCCGACGGTCAACAGCGTGTAGGTCCGCAGCGCATCGGTGAACGGCATCCCCTTTTGGGCAACGCCGATGATGAAGCCGCCGATGATATTGACCACATTGATCAGCAATCCCGCGACCGCGTCGCCGCGGACAAACTTGCTCGCCCCGTCCATGGCGCCATAGAACTCCGCCTCGCGCGCAATCTGGGCCCGGCGTTCGCGCGCCTCTTGCTCCGTGATGAGGCCCGCGTTCAGGTCGGCGTCGATTGCCATCTGCTTGCCCGGCATGGCGTCGAGGGTGAACCGCGCCGCGACTTCCGCGATGCGCCCGGAGCCTTTCACAATCACCACGAACTGAATAATGACGAGGATGAGGAAAATGATGAAACCGACGACGTAATTCCCTTTGACCACGAAGGACCCGAATGCCTGGATGACTTCGCCGGCATATGCCTCGCCGAGGATCAAACGCGTGGAGGCGACGTTCAGCGAGAGCCGGAAAATGGTGAGAATCAGGAGCAAGCCCGGGAACACCGACATCTCGAGCGGACTCGTCAAATACATGGACACCATCAGGACAAGGATCGCGAGCGTGATGTTCGACGCCAGGAGGATGTCGAGAAGAAGCGACGGGAGCGGGATGATCATCAGCGAGAGGATCCCGATCACCGCGATGGCCAGCGCGATGTCCGTGTGGGCGGCGATCGTCCGCACCATGGGGTTGCTCAATATCCCGCCGGGCCGTGTGTTGAGTGTCGCTTCCATAGCGTCAGTTCATCCCCAATCTCGGATGCGCGCTTTTGAGCCGATAGATGTACGCGAGGACTTGCGCCACCGCCTGGAACAGTTTCTCCGGAATTTCGTCGCCGATCTCGACGCTGTGGTAGAGCGCTCGTGCAAGCGGTTTGTCCTCGATGACGGGGACCGCATGCTCCCGGGCGATCGCTTTGATCTTTTCCGCGATGAAACCCGCGCCCTTCGCCACCACGTGCGGGGCCGACATTTTTACCGAGTCATACTTCAAGGCGACCGCAAGATGTGTCGGGTTCGTGACCACCACGTCCGCCTTGGGCACTTCGTGCATCATGCGCTTGTAGGCGATCTTCCGCTGGATGGTCCGGATGCGTCCCCGGACCAGCGGATCGCCTTCCAGTTCCTTCGATTCCTCACGCACCTCTTCTTTCGTCATCTTCAGGCTTTTCTCGTGCTCGAACCGCTGATAGAAGAAGTCGATGACCGCGAGCGCCAGAAATGCCAGGCCGGTTTTCAGGCCGACACTCACCGAAGCGCTGGCCATGGAGGAGAAGATTTCTGACGGGTCGGAGTCCATCAGCGTCACCGATTGCGCGATGATGCCGTTCAGCGCCACGTATGCCACCAGTCCGACGATCGTCGCCTTGGCGACGTTCTTGCCGATCTCCACCATCGAGCGCCTGGACCCGAGGACCCGTTTCAACCCCGACAGCGGATTGATCTTGGAGAACTTCGGCTGGATTGCCTCCATGGACCACATCGGCCCGACCTGCGCATATCCCGCCGCAAGGCCGACGATCATAAGCCCCCCCATCACAGGCCCGAGCATGCTGATGGTCCGCAACACTATGTCGAGGAAGATCTGTCGCACGGCATCCATGTCCCCCGTGAACGAGGAGGCCTTCGTGAGATAGTCGCGCGTGGCCGACGCCAGACCCTGCAGCAGAAGATCGCCGGACACGAACAGGAGAAGCAGGCCGAAGATCAACATGAACGCAGAGTTCAAGTCGACGCTTCGCGCCACCTTCCCCTTCCGCCGTGCGTCTTCGCGGCGCTTGGTGGTCGCAGTTTCGGTTCTTTCCTGGAACGATTCTTCGGCCACGGTTTAGAGAGCCCTTACAAGATCCACCATGTTTTCTTCAAACCCCGCGAGAAGCTTCTTGAACACGTACACCATCATCGGCGCGGCGGTCATCATCAGGAGAAACCCGATGCCGATCTTCACCTGAAAGTTGAGGATGAAGACGTTGATCTGCGGAGTCACCCGCGCCAGCACGCCGAGCGCAACATTGACAATGAACGATGCAACGATAACAGGCGCGGCCAGTTTGATGCCGACCACGAGCACCGCTCCCGCAAGAGCCACCAGACGGTCGGTCAGCCCGGTGGAAATCGTGAATTGCCCGATCCCGACGGCATCAAAACTCATGCGCAATGCCTGGAGCACAAAGTGATGACCGTTCAGCAGCAGGAAAACCAGCGTCATCACCAACTGCAGAAATTGGGACATAACGGTATTTTGCGCCCCGGATTCCGGATCGAGGACGGTTGCCAGGCTCATGCCGAGATCGAGGGAGATCATCTCCCCTGCGACGACTGCACCGAGCAGGATGAACCCTGCGGCGAAACCCAGGAGCAATCCGACCGCGATCTCCTTCAAGACCATGATCGTCAGGACCGCCAGGCTCTGGTCGATCACCGGATGCGTCGCCGCGACGATCGGCTGCATGACCAACGCGACGAACAGACCGAGCGCGATCTTGACCTGCACCGGGACCGCCTGATGGCTTACGACCGGCGCAACGACGATCAACGACATCACCCTCGCGAAGATCAGGACGTACAGCACGAATTGTGAGACATAGATGTCCATGTCACCGCCCGAGCGTCGGGATCGAGTTAAACAGATTCATCGTGAAGGATATCATCGTGTCCATCATCCACGGGAGCGTCAGCACCAGCACCACAGCCATGCCGATGAGCTTGGGAACAAAGGTCAGCGTGAATTCCTGGATCGACGTTGCGGCCTGAATCACGGACACCACGAGGCCGATGACAAGCGAGACCAGAAGGATTGGCGCCGAGACCAACAGCGTGGTATAAAAGGCCTCCCGCACGATGTACACGACGTACTGTTCTGACACGTGAACCTCTCTGTGATGAAGTTACTGGAAGCTATTGACCACCGAGCCAACGATGAGCCGCCATCCGTCCACCATGATGAAGAGAAGGATCTTGAACGGTAGCGACACCAGCATCGGGGGCAGCATCATCATGCCCATGGACATCAGGATGCTGGACACCACCATGTCGATGATTAGAAACGGGATGAACAGGATGAACCCGATCTGAAAGCCGATGCGGAGTTCGCTGATCGCGAACGCCGGGATCACCACGTATGTCGGCACATCGTCGTGGTTCTTGGGCTTGTCGATCTTCGCCATCGAAACGAACAGCGCCAGGTCTTCCTCGCGTGTCTGCCTAAACATGAACTCGCGGAGCGGGCCCACGCCCTTGTCGTACGCTTCCTGGAACGTGATCTTGTTTGAGAGATAGGGCTGCAGCGCGTCCTGGTTTACCTTGTTCCACGTCGGCGCCATGACAAAAAACGTGAGGAACATCGCCAGCCCGACCAGGATTTGTGCCGGGGGCACCTGTTGCGTCCCCATGGCCTGTTTCAGGAAATGAAACACCACGATGATCCGGGTGAACGCCGTCGTGAGGATGAGGATCGCCGGCGCAAGCGAAAGGATCGTCATGATGAACAGAATCTGGAGTGTTGTCGCCACCTCCTCCGGTTTCGTGGCTTTGCCGACTTCGACCGACACCTTCGGGAGCGGCAGGACCTTGTCCTGGGCGGCAACGCTGGAAACGGCCGCGACAAGGAGGACCATCAGGAGGAGAATCGCGACCGATCGTTTCATTGGCGTTTCCTCGGTCTGTGCGCGGGGCGCTTGTCATTGCCGGGTTCCTGGATGATGGGGTCCGCAACGACGCCGCGATGGAACAATCCCTTGAGGGATTCCTGAAGCTGCCCCGCGAACGCTGAGGAGAACGAGACGGGTTTTTTCGCCGCCCATCCGTGCAGGGCGTCGTCAGCGACGCGCCTGTCCGCCAGCGCGGCAAGACTCTGTTCGTTGTCGATCGTCCCGAGCGTCTGCATTCCCTGCTCGCTCATCCCGACGACGAAGATCGTATCGAGCACTTTGACCACGACGATCGAGCGCTTGGGGTGCAATGCCCGCTGACCGAGGATCTCCACGGCGACATCGTTGGCTCCGCCGGGGGCTCCGCGATACACGTACTTTTTCAGCAGATAGACCACGCCGACCATGAGCCCAAGGACCGCGGCAAGGGAAAGCAGTGTTTTGAACAGGATCCATTCCATCGCTATTTTCCCAGTCCCCGGACACGCTCACTGGCATCCACGAGGTTCGTGATCCGGATGCCGAAATGTTTCTCGATGACGACCACTTCCCCTTCCGCCATTTTCTTGCCGTTGATCAGGATGTCCACCGGCTCACTCGCGAGCTTCTCAAATTCGACGACCGATCCGCGCTGAAGATCCAGAATGTCGCGGATCAGCATGTTCGTCCTGCCAAGCTCGATGGACACCGGCAGATGCAGATCGAGGAGGATGTCCATCTTCATGTCCTTCTCGCCGCTCTGCGGCGACGAATTCAGCGACTGGAATTGCGCTGTCTGCACTTCCACGGCCGATGCCGCCGGAGGATTCGCTGTCTGCGGATCTGCTTCCACGGGAGTCTCCATGCTGCCTTACTCTCCTTGCTGTACGTCCTGCGTCAAACGCGTGATTTTCACGGCGACCTTGCCGTTGGACACGCCGGGTCGCCCCAGCAGCCGCGGCTTGCCGCCAACCCACACTTTCACTTCACCGTCGATCGGAATGTTGGTCCGAACAACGTCGCCGGGTTCGAGATGCAAGAGCTCCCTGAGGGTGAGCGACGTCTCGCCGAGGACCGCGACGGCGCTGAGGTCAGTCGAACCCAGCCGGCGCATCATCGCGCGCGTCGACGTCGGGTCGACGGTTCCGGCCGGCACACCGCTGAAGTGCTGGATGTTCATCTTGGCCAGAACATCGTCGAGCGCGAAGGTCGGGAAGCACACGTTCATCAGGTACTTTTGCGTGCCGATCGACACTTCGAACGACACCACCATGACGATTTCGCTTGCCGGCGCAATCTGTGCAAAATCCCCCTCCGTCTCATACCGCTCAAGCTTGAAGGTCAGCTCGGCCACGGTCTTCCATGCGCGTTGGATCTCGACCAAGGCCTTCTGAATGATCCCTTTGACGATACTCTGTTCGATCTTGGTGATCAGACGGGGATTCTTGTCGCCTTCCGCAACCCCGCCCATCAGATGCTCGACCATCGCAATGATCAGTTGAGGGCTGAACTCGAGCACCGCGAGCGCATCCGATTCCTGGATCCGGAAGATGTGAAGACAACTCGGGCTGGAGATGGAGAGCACAAACTCCGAGTAGAACAACTGGTCCACGGAGGACACCGTGACGGAGACCGTCGTCTGGAGACGCGAGACGAGGTAAGAACCGAATGCCTCCGCGAAACTCTCGTGCACCGCCTGAAACGTCCGGAGCTGATTCTTCGACATCCGGTGCGGAAGACGGAAGTCGAAGACGACCATTTCTTTGGACTGCTTTTTCTCTTCAGGACCGGGTTCGACCGGAAGCGGCTGGTCGACGTTAATCCCCGAGAGAAGGCTGTCGATTTCTTGTTGCGAGAGAATCTCTGGCACGGAGCACCGCTACTGGATGATGAATTTGCTGAAATACACGTTGGAGACAGTGCCGGACTTGATGATCTCCGACGCTTTCCCGAGGATTTCACCGCGCAGCTGCTCGCGTTGGGCGACGTTGGCGAGTTCGTCCAGCCCTTTGGTCGTCAGCACGGAATTCAATGCGTCGCGCACCTGGATTTCCTTTCGCTCCATCTCCTTCGCCGCCTCGACCGTTGAAGTCTCGAAGCCGACCGTGATGAGGAGGAATCTCGTGCCGTTCGTTCCGGCCGGGTTCACGATGAGATCCTTAACGACGTACATGTGTGAACCCGCGCCTTCGCCGCCTTCCTTCTCGTCCGACGCTTCGGCTTCTTTCGAGGATTCCTTCCCCTGGGCCGCATTGCCCGCGCCATTGGCGCCCGATGTCCCTCCGCCGACAAATTTCGTCGCGACAAAGAACAGGACAACGATCTGCACCAGGAATACGGGGACGCCGATCATGATGAGTTTCTTGAGAGGAAGCGGCTTCTTTGCTTCCGCGGGCTGCTCTTTTGGCTTCTCAGTGGGGTTTGGCTCTTTCGCCATAGGTCCGATCCAGGCTTTTCCAGGAACCACATGGGTCAAACCGTGTGCCACGGTCGATAGAGCACTTCTCTCAGGAAATGCGGTTAACGTGCGGAATTACAAGGCTTTTGGGGATGAAAGGGCGGGCAGCGCGTTCTTCTGGTGGTTATTATCGGCCAGATGGTTGCCGTATTGGTAGGCAGCGCTTCTTGTATTCCATCGCTTTTTCGACGATTTCCTCAGCGCTTTCCTTGACCATGAGCTTCTTGCCCGTCGTCGTCGTCACAAGCGTATCTGGCGTTTCTTCGATGAATTCGATGAGATCAACGTTCACGATGATCTTCTGTCCCTGGAGGCGCGTAAGCTCAATCATGGCCGCTCACTTCCGCGAACTGATGAATGATGGAAGAACGAGGGGGGCTGAGGCCCCCCTCCGTTGCTCCTGAATTTACCGGATCAGATTCACCACTTCCTGCAGAATCTGATCGCTCGTGGTGATGACCCGGGCATTTGCCTGGAATCCTCGCTCTGCGGTGATCATGTTGGTGAACTCCTGCGAGAGGTCGACATTGGATTGCTCAAGGGCATTCGACTGGATCGTCGTCGTGCCGCCGGGGTTCACAATGGCGGCGGTTCCCGAGTTGCCGCTTACCGTCCAGTTGTCGTCCCCCACTTTGACCAGCCCGCTCGGGTTGTTGAACTCAGCAAGCATGATCTGACCGAGTGCTCTTTTCGCCCCGTTCGAGAACGCACCACGAATAATCCCCGAGCTCTCGATCGAGATGGTTTGCAGCGTCCCGGAAGAGCTTCCATCCTGATTTCTCAGGTTCACGGCTGAATCGCCGCTGGCCTGCGTCAAGCCGGAGAAGTTTCCTGGTACCGTCGCAGAGGGTTTCCCGAGGTTGAGGGTGAACGAAATATCCGGTGCTCCGGTCCCCGGCGTGACGACGACCGGGTTCCCGGTAACGTTATTCAGGCTGCCATCGGTATTGAATGTCACGGTTCCCGACGACGCGGTGGTCGCTGGGGCAGGTGCAGTCGCAGTCCACGACCATGCATTGTCTGCCGTCTTCGTGAAGGTGACCTTGACGTTCGTCTGGTTTCCCAATGAGTCATAGACCAGAATGGAGGTATCGATGGCCGTCCCCACCGCGGCCGAGGCGTCGAGATTTCCCGATAGTTCCGCCGTGGTTGTCGCCACGGCCGGGCCTTTCGTGTCCGCAGGAATCTGGATGTTCTGCAGCGCCGTCCCGGAGGGAATATTCCCCACTGCATCAGCCAGCTTTCCCTGGACAACTGCGCCGGTGCCCGGATTCGTGAGCATGCCGTTTGAATCAAACTGGAAACTGCCGACGCGGGTATACAATTGCTGACCGTTCTGATTCACGATGAAGAAGGCCGGTCCCGAAAGAGCCAGGTCGGTGCTGACGCCGGTGTTCTGAAAGGCGCCTTGCGTGAACATGGTGTTGATGGAGCTGACCGTCGTTCCCAACCCCACCTGCATCGGGTTGGTTCCACCGTTGGTGGTCGTCGGTTGCGTGGCGCCGCGCAGTGTCTGCGCATAGAGCTCGCTGAAGGTTGCCCTGCCGGCTTTGAATCCGATAGTGTTGATATTGGCGATGTTGTTTCCGATCACGTCCATCATCGTCTGCTGGCTCATCAGACCGGAAACGCCGGAAAACAGCGAACGTAAGAACGACATGGTGATACCCTCCGTATGTTTGATGTTCTGGTCGAGCTTCTGTCAGTCGGCTCGATCGGAGGGGCTTCCTTGGCTGCCGCGGGATCGGCAAAAGGACCAGCCCCAACAACGAGAAAACTCATCCCGCTATGACTGCGCTATCAATGTTCGTGAACACGTTGTTTTTCGCCGCAGCCGCATCGACCGCCGTAACGACGGTGCGGTTCTTCACGCTTACGATGAACGCCGTGTCACGCAGCAGGATCAACGAATCCTGCGAACCCTTTTCATCGGCCTTCGAGACCGCCTGTTGCAGGCTGGAGAGATCCGCTTCATTCAGCGTGATGTTCCTCGCCGACAACCGCTCCTGGGCGTGCTTGGAGAATTTGAGTCCCTCAAGCTCGCGTTGCAGCACCTTGTCGAAGGCCCGGTCCTCCGGCAGAGGAATCGTCGCACGATTCCCGAGCCCGTCCACCCCCCCGACGGGGAGAAAGGGGACCTTGATGCCGTTGACAATTGTGTCGGACATGATGTGTGCTCTTCCTCCTGTGGTGTTGTGAGTATTGGTGTCAGTCGCCCATAATTTCCAAAACGTCCGAGATCGGCACTTCGGTCCCGTCGACGACGAAGTACGCTCCATCGGAGCGGAACCGGATGGAGGACACCGTTCCGGTCATGTACGTGGACGCCGTGATCGGGTTCCCCGCCGCGTCCTGGGCCTCGACGGTGAACGTGTACTTCCCGGCACCCATCTGCGTCCCGACGTCGTTCGTGCCGTCCCAGGTGAAGGAGTTGTCCCCCGAATGCAGGCTGAGACCGGTGATCGTCTTGACACGGTTGCCGGAGGCGTCGTAGACCTTTACATCCACCGCGTTGGCGTCGCTGTCGAGCGTGTACCCGAGAGAGATCGACGACGTCCCGCTGTATTGCAGGGCATTCGTCGAGGCACGCACGTCTTTGCCCACGAGCGTTGCCGCGAGGGAATTGCCGATCGATTGGTTCATCACCTCTGTGGCCTGAAGATTCTGCGTGAGCGAATCATTGATATTGGTCAGCTGCTCGAGTGAGCTGAACTGAGCAAGCTGCGCGACAAAGTCCGTCCCCTGAAGCGGATTCATCGGGTCCTGGTTCTGCAGCTGCGCAACCAGGAGCTTCAGGAAATCATCTTTGCCCATCGAATTGGTCGACGTCGTCGACTGACTCGACGCTGTGGACGGCGTCGTTGTTGCGGACTGCACCGTTGAGACATTGGTCGACATGGAAAATGCCTCCCCTCGTTACATGATGACTTCAAGTGTATTGTACCCCAGAGAGCGTGCCTGGTGGACTTCGTCAAGCACGTCAAGCGAGTCCTGGCGTTTCCCTCCCTTCTGCTTGTATTTGCCGCCGCGCTGCGTCTGCCCGTCCGCGACATTCGAGGACTGACCGGCGGCTACGACGTCGATCCTCTGGACATCGATCCCCCGATCCTGCAACGCCTGTCGCAGATCGGCAATCTGCGACTCCACCGTTGCTTTGACCGCAGGTTGTGCAACATCGATCTGGGCCTGGAGATGTCCATCCTCCATCTTCATCTTCACGACGACGTCTCCCAGCGATTCCGGTTTGAGCGACACCCGCACTTCCTGGGTCGTATCGGTCACCGTGAGGGTCATTCCCTTGACCACCTGATCCAACACGGCCCGGGAGAGCTCCCGCGGCAACGGTATCGGCAGCGATACCCGCGGTTCTTTTCCACCTTCCGAAACAACCGGCATCCCGACAGGAGCGCCCGAAGAATTGACGCTGGATCGGGGAAGTGTGAACGTGCTCGAGCGGTCGGGTTCTGCGGCGGTTCCCGCTTGGGAAGCGGACGATGGCGCCGATTCCTTTTTGCCGCTGCCGTCACTCGACGTCGTCCCGTTCTGGGAAGGTCGATCCTCCTCAACTCGCGTTGTCGGCTTCTGATCCGCCGGGGCAGTGACAGATTTCGCCTGAAGTGTCGTCTCATGTTGAGCCGGCAGGTGATCCTCGGCTTGAGACACTGTCGCGACAACCTGTTTCACGTAGGCTTGTTCTGCAGGCCCGGGGACGGACGCCGGACGCGCCGTCTCGTTGGTTTGAGGCGTCTTCGCCGCAACCGAAATGTCATTGACATCAGATCGCGATTGCACCTTCGGCACAACGACATTCGTTTCCTCTGTTTGAATTTTCGGTGCAGCCTGTCCGAGAACCGCAGGCTCTTTCGCTGTGCTCCGGGTATCAAGAATGTCGGCAACGGACGGGGCTTTTCCGGGAACCGGTTGTTCTTTTGTCTCTCCCGTCGGCTGCTGGGCGCCCTTCGTCTGAGCGAGGGGTTTCATCTCCGGAGGTGCAGATTCCATCTGAGGAACGGGGACCAGTGGGAGAGCGATTTCCTTGCCATTCGAGTCGCCCGTGCCGGCAACGCCCGTTGCCGTCGAAGCCGCCGGTTCCTTTTCATCCTCGTGCACGGCGGAGGTCATGATACTTGCCAATTCCTTCACGGCGTCATCTATGGAGGCCGTGACTTGAGCGACCGATTGCGCGAGAACCGTCGCTGTTTTCGCAGCGTCCACGGCGGCGGGAGCACTCTGCACGCCGGGCGTAGCCTGTGGGGTTCCACCCGTTTGCTGATCTGTCGTCGCAACGGTCGCTGCGTCCGTCACTGCGCTCCCAAGGCTGCTCGCCAGCATGGCTGCAAGATCGATGGATGCCACACTGATGGGTTGATGCGCGAAGACCTGCAACACATCTGTGGCATCAGGCTGCTGCGCGTCTTTGTCCTCCTTGATCGCACCATCCTTTCGAACCTCTTTCCCACCCGCCTTTTTCGCTTCCGGTGCATTCGTTGTCTTCCCCGCCTCGGGCGATTGGACACCGATTGCTGTCTGAAGCGCATTGCGGAATGCGTCGAGCTGGTCCGTGCCGCCTTGCTGTTCGTTCGACTGTTTCACTTTTGGAGCGGCACCCGGGGCCACTGCAATTGCTGGAAGTTCTTGCGCCATACGATCACCTGAATAGTTTCGATGCCCGATCCGGCTGGATCGACGCAATGATTTTGGCTGCTTGCCGTGCCTTCACGTACTTCAACAGCTCCTTGGTTTCCTCGTCGCTGAGGTTTGCCAGGATCTTTGCGGCGTCCTCCGGAGGCATCGCCTCCAGGAGCTTCGCGCGCGATTTCTGAGTTTTCTCTCTCGTGCTGTCGACTCGCGCCGCCTGCGGCACGGTCGAATCGCTTTGCGAGACGGCCGGAGCGGTCAGCGCCCTGTCGCGCTCCGCGGCAAGCGCCGCGATCAAGACGTTGATGCTGTCCCGGAACATGGCGACACTGTCGATCGCCGCCGGTTTCGGCGTCGCAAGCTCTTCCGGTGTCGGTCCAGCGTATTCCCGCAGGTACTTCGGTGCGTGCGCTATGGCCGTGGAGTCGACAACCGGCGCCATGGTGGCGCTCCCTTTCAGGAGATCCGGCCGCAACATGAGCGTGCCGAACACCACGATCGCCGACAGAATAAAAGTCGCCGCGATGACCAATATGTAGGGCAGGACGTTTTTCATTCTACATGCCTATCTTCATCCGTTGTGCCAGGACGTCGATCACGCGTTGCGCTTTCCTTTCCTTCTCTTTCTCCGCCTCCTCCTTGCGCTTCGTGTCCAGGCTCTCGACCATTTGCCGGGATTTCGACCGCTCCACGAGCTCGTCGCGTTTGGCGGACTCCTTGTTCTTCACATCGTCCACCGTTTCACCTTGCTGTTCGATCTGCTTGTTGATGCTCTGGATGAACGCCCTGCTGGTCTGCAGGTCGCCGGCACGCGATCGAGTAACCCCCGACGCCTGCGTGAGTGCCGAGTCCTGCGTCTGTTCGAGTTGATCGAGACGCTGTTCTTCCACCTCCCGTTTTTGCGCAATGGCCGCCAGCTCGCGCTGGGCGTTCTTTTCCTGGACGACTTTGACTTTCAGGACTGTGGAGAGACCGGTTCCTGAAACGTTCATAATGCCGGTTCCTGAATTATGCTGCGATCATCATATGTTCAAGCCGGGCGACGCTCTGGCCGAAGTCCGCGTGTTCCGTGGACGGCTGGCGGAGAAATGTCCGGATGGATTCCCAATTCTTCAGCGCCTCGTCGATCCGGGGATTTGATCCACGGACGTAGGCGCCGATGTTGATCAGATCTTCCGCTTCGCGGTACGTCGCCATCATATCCAGCAACCGATGGGCCGCCCTGCGGTGTTCCTCCGTCGTAATCCCGCTCATGACACGGCTGACGCTTTCGAGCACATCGACGGCGGGATAGTGTCCCGCGGACGCAAGCCGGCGGGAGAGAACGATATGCCCGTCCAGAATCGATCGCACGGCATCGGCGACGGGCTCGGTCATGTCATCGCCTTCGACGAGCACCGTGTAGAGCCCGGTGATGCTGCCGATTTTGCTGTTGCCGGCGCGCTCGAGAAGTTTCGGCAGCATGGCAAACACCGACGGGGTGTAGCCTTTCGTCGTCGGCGGTTCACCGATCGCGAGCCCGACTTCCCGCTGCGCCATGGCAAAGCGCGTGACGGAATCCATCATCATCATCACATTTTTCCCGTGATCGCGGAAGTACTCGGCGATCGTCGTCGCCATGAAGGCCGCCTTCAGGCGGATCAGCGGCGCCTGGTCGCTCGTCGCCACGACCACGACGGATCGGGCCAGCCCCTCCACGCCCAGCTCGGAATCGATGAATTCCGCGACTTCGCGTCCCCGTTCTCCCACCAGCGCAATCACGTTGACATCTGCTGACGTGTTGCGGGCGATCATCCCCAGCGTCACGCTTTTTCCGACGCCGCTGCCCGCGAAGATGCCGACTCGCTGCCCTTTGCCGCAGGTGAGCAGAGCATCGATCGCTCGAATGCCGGTGCCGACGGGTTCGGCGATACGCTTGCGTTCCAGGGGGTTCGGTGGCGGACTGTAGATTGAGCGGACTTCCTGCGTCACGAGCGGCCCTTTGCCGTCGAGCGGACGGCCGAGACCGTCGAGGACGCGCCCCAGCAGTTCATCGCCGACATTGACGGACAGCGCCCTGTTGGTGGCCACAATCTCGCTCCCCGGCCCGACCCGTGTGGCTTCCCCGAGGATCATGGAGAGGACGCGATTATCGCGGAAGCCCACCACCTCCGACATCACCGCGTCCTCTCCTTCCTTGGATTTGATAATGCAGACGTCCCCGAGGGAACAGTTCGGCC
Organism: Bacteroidota bacterium; assembly: GCA_035506295.1. Taxonomy (GTDB): domain Bacteria; phylum Bacteroidota; class Ignavibacteria; order UBA10030; family UBA6906; genus DATJPR01. The sequence continues at coordinate 14,592 of DATJPR010000098.1, forward strand.
CGATGGACTCGATGACGAGACCGATCACCTGCGTCACCTTTCCGTTGACCTTCACAAGGTCGACCTGCTGCAGGCGCGTGAGGTAGTTCCGGAGACCGTCCGAAGCGATCTCCGGCGAATCCAGTGTCTCTGCATCCGTGATCATGCCCTGCGTGTTCACGCGATCACCTGTCCGAAGAGCGCTGCTTCGATCTGTTCGAGTTGCGTGAAGACCCGTGCGTCCACTGTGCCGGACGACGTTTCGAGAATGCATCCGCCGGGTTCGATCTTGTCGTCCGATTCGATGACGATGTCGCGCACGGACTGGGAATTCGCCATGATCTCCGACTTGTTGCTCCGGACCATCGCCTCGTCCCGCGGGTTGACGCGGAGTTTCAGCGATTCAACTCCGACCACTCTGCGGATCCCCTCCTGGATCTGGCGCAGCACAATTTCATCGTCGATGGTGACTTCGTGCTTGACAACCCTGCCCGCGATCGCGATGGCAAAACGGAAGGCCTCCTGTTCCAGCCGGGCGGTGAGTTTCGCCTGCTCGCCCGCCAGCGATTGAAGGAACTGCCCGATGCGCTTCCGCTCGTCGGCCATGCGCTGCTCCGCGATGGATCCCGCAGCCTTCCTTCCTTCCTCCATGCCGTTCTGATAGCCACGCTGATATTCGTCCGCCAGAAGCGCCTGCACGTTTTCGGGCTGAAACGAAGGAGCTTCGGGTTCCTGCATCACGCGCTGGTCATCCCGCGGCGAAAGGTCGATGGACTCGATGTCCGGGAGCGGCGAGCTGAGCCGCAATCTGCCGAGCCGGCCTGCGAGTTTGATGACTTCAGACAAAGACTTCCTCCGTTCCTCCGCGACCGGCGACCACAATCTCGCCCTGGTCTTCGAGCTGTTTCACGATTTCGACGATACGCGTTTGCGCCCCTTCCACTTCTTTCAACCGGACCGGCCCCATGTATTGCAGCTCTTCCTGGAGCAGCTCGCGCGCCCGTTCGCTCATGTTCTGGAAGATCTTCTGTTTCAGCTTCTCGTCCACGACCTTCAACGAGAGGGCAAGTTCCTTCTTGTCCACTTCCCTGAGGATCCGCTGGATGCCGCGGTCGTCGACGTACAGCAGGTCTTCGAACAGGAACATCAGGCGTTTGATCTCTCCGGCAAGCTGCGGGTCGTGCTGTTCGATGTTTTCGAGAATAACTTTCGCCGTGGCGTTGTTGCATTTGTTCAACACGGCAGCCATGGCTTTAGCGCCACCCATGACGCTCAGGCTCTGGCTGATCTCGGATTTCGCGATCTCTTCGACGACATCCTCGACCTCCGCCAGCAGTTGCGGCGATACCTTGCCGAGCGTGGCCATCCGATAGCTCACCGTGTGGCGCAGCTCGTCCGGGAATTCTGTCAGGACCTGGGCGGTCTGATCGGGCGAAAGATTCGAGAGGATCAACGCTATCGTCTGCGGATGTTCTTTCTGCAGGAAGCTCGCGAGTTGCTGCCCGTCTGCCTTCTTGAGAATCCCGAACCCCTTGACGTGCGTGAGGGCTTTGACCTTCTCGAGAATGTCCGTCGCCCGTGAGAACCCGAGGGAGCTTTCGAGCAAACGCTGTGCGTAGTCCAACCCGCCCTGAATGATGAACTCCTCGGCCGTGATCATCTGGTGGAATTCCTCGATGACCCGGTCCACCTTCGCGGAATGGATCCCCTTGATGTTGGAGATCTCGACCGTGAGGTTTTCAATTTCTTCCTGGGAGAGCTCGCGCATGACCTTCGTGGCGGTCTCGACATCCAGGGAAAGGACAAGGAGCGCCGCCTTCTGTTTCGACGACAGCCGATCATTTTGCGTGGTCGCAACTCTCTGATCTGCCATGGGGCATCAATCCTCAGCAAGCCAAACTTTGAGCAGCCGCGAAGTCTCTGCCGGTTTCTCGCGGATGTAATCGGTGACCCGTTCGCGCCGCTGTGCCCGGAGCAGCGCTTCCTCGGAAACCTCGGCCTCGATCGGGGGAAGCTCGGGGATTTCCTTCTTGGCTCTGACGGCGGCCGCGGCACTCATTTGCAGCTGTTCGAGCTCCGTGGGGACGCCCGGGAGCCGGACGCGGACGCGGTTCAAGAGTGACCGGAGAATGAACACGCCGCCGAGCATCGCGCCGATCACAAACAGCTTGACCGCCCAGCCGTACCAGTCGGATGAGGGGGTCTGCTTGTAGACGAGGTCTTGTTCGCCGCCGCCGTTGGCGCCGAACGACAGGTTCGTGACGCTTACCTCGTCGTTTCTCCCCGGGTTGAAACCCACGCTCTTCTTCACGAGGTCCGTCAGCTTGTTCATTTCATCCTGCGGCCGCGCCACGTACTCGATCACCTTCTCGCCGCCCTTGTCGGAGGACTTCGGGACGCCGTTGACCACCGCCGCGACCGAGAGACGCTTGATGTTCCCGAGGCTCTCGGCAATGTGCTCGACGGTCTTGTTCACTTCATAGTTCGTGACCGAGCTCGTCTTGGTGGCCGGGCCGGTGGAATCGGACTGCGGCGTCTTCTCTTCCTGGATCTGTTCGCTCCGGATGGCGGTGTTCTCCGGATCGTATTGCTCCATGGTCTTCTCGACCTGGCTGAAATCAAGATCGGCGGTCACCTGCACGAGGGCGTTGCCGGACCCCACGACGCTCTCGAGCAGCGATTGCGCCTTCGAGGCGAGATACGATTCGACCTGGTGCTGGAGCTCGTACTGGGTCGAGGTCGTCGCGGCCAGGGAATTGCTCTTGTTCTCCGAGAGCAGGACCCCGCGGGAATCGAGGATCGTCACATTGTCGGCATCAAGCCCTTCGATGCTGCTGGCAACAAGGTGCGCGATACCCTTGACGGACTCCTGACGCAGCGGCTGTCCGGATTTCAATTTGAGGACCACCGAAGCGGTGGCCGGTTTCTCGTCTTCCTTGAAAAGCGCCTTCTCGGGGACCACGAGGTGCACGCGCGCGGCTTCAACTTCGTCGATCTGCAGGATCGTCCGCGCCAGCTCGCCTTCAAGCGCGCGCCGGTAGTTGATTTTCTGGACGAAGTCCGAGACGCCCAGGTTTGTACGGTCAAACAGCTCATACCCGATGATGCTCGACTGGGGAAGCCCTTCCCCGGCGAGAGACAGGCGCATGTCGTACACCTGTTCTTTGGGGATCAGGACGGATTTCCCTCCGTCTTCCAGCTGATAGGGGATGGATTTCTCACGAAGCTTCTCGACGATCTTCGAGGCATCCTGCTCGTTCAGGTTGCTGAAAAGCGTCGCATAGGTCGGGCGATTGACGAAGGAGACGAGAGCGAGGATCCCCGCGACGACGGCGACGGCCACTCCCGCAAGGGTGGCTTTCTGTCCGAGCGTGAGGCGGCGGAAGAACTGCGTCACTTGTTCCGTGGGCTGGTTCTGGGCTGGTGCCATGGCATTACACCTGGATTCTCATGAGCTCCTGGTACGCGCTGATGGCTTTGTTGCGGATTTCCATCAGCAGGTCGAAACTGGTCTTTGCCTTCTCCGCCGCGATCATCACGTCATGGAGATCGACATCCTTGCCGTCGATCATCTGGTTGACGGCCCTGTCGGCCTCCGTCTGGAGGTTGTTCACGTCCTTCACCGCCTGATTGAGCGTCTCACCGAACGACACGGTGGCGTCCCGCGCCGTCTTTTCGGCCGACTTCTTCTCCAGGCCGACCGTCGGCAACAAGGTAAGGGCTTGATCAATCTTCATTGCTATACCTTTCGGTCAATCATCGATCCGGTCTGAACAGGACCACCGGAGAGCCCGCGCGGGGAATACGTCACATGGGCAGCGATGTCCGGCGATGATTCGGGGAACAAGGCTGCGAAGTAGTCCTTCTCCTCCGGCGTCACGACCGCGTCGGCTGCTTGCGCCGTCTTCGCCGTTGCAGGCGTGAACGTTTCGGGTTTGAGAGCCGGAAACTTCTCTCCGCCTTTGATGACCCGCTGCTTCGCCGTTTCCGTTTGCTGCAGGGTGATCGTCGGGTCCAGTCCTCGGATATCCATAGCTAAATCTCCAGAGAATCTTTTGCCATTGTTTTCGCTGCGCCGATCGCCGTGGTGTTTGCCTCAAAGGAACGCGACGTCGCAATCATGTTGACCATTTCTGTGACCACATTAACATTCGGCATGGCCACGTAGCCGTTGGCGTCCGCATCCGGGTTGCCGGGATCATACACGACACGTGGCGGAGTCTTGTCTTCCGATTCCGTCGCGGTGATGCCTGCCGAAACGGTCTTCGCATCGGTGACGGTGAAGGGGCCGCCGCTCAAATGATTGCTGTCCGTGGTCGCGAGCTTAAGGCCCGCCTGCTTCATCACGCTGGCAAAGACCTGCACGGCGCGCGATTTGAACGTCACCACTTTCCTCCGGTACGGCGTCCCTGCGGCGGTCTTTGTCGTCTCCGCGTTCGCCAGGTTCTCCGCGATGGCGTTCATGCGCTTGCGCTGGGCACTGAGCCCGGCCGCGCTGATGTCGAGGCCGGTGAAGACGGTATCGATTTTCATTGGGTCCCCCGAATGCTCTTTTCGAGCGCCTGGAACGCCTGACCGGCAAGTCGCGATGCGAACTTGTACCGGATCTGATTCTTCGCCAGCTCGCTCATTTCCTGATCGATGTCGACGCCGTTGACGCCGCTCGCAAGCCCGTCGCCGTTCGGCGCCTTCACGTCTTCCACGTACGGCCGGGCGTCGGTCGCCGACGACACGCCAATCGGGATGTGCCGCGCATCGGTAGTGGTTCCACGCAGGGAAAGCTGCTCCCCATCCTCCGACGAGAGTTGCTCTTCGAAATTCACCTGCTTGGGGATGTAATCGGCGGTTCCGACGTTCGCGATATTGGCGGCGATGGTCTTGTGCCGGAGAGCGTAGGCGCCCAGCGCCCTTCCAAGGGCTGGAATGGTGGTGAGATCGAACAACTTCATGATGACTTGCAGCGGCGAGTATGCTGCGCCGTCCCACTTGTGTGAACGTGCGTCCGTGCGGTGATTTTTCAGCGGTAGGCAGCCTCCGTGTACCGTCCCGCACCCCCTTTAGAGGGAGCTCCTGTCTCCAGTGCGTGCGCCGGGGAGCTGGTGTCCCCTGCCCGAGCGCCGTAGTCGGCGGACGAATGTCGGAAGGAATCGTTCGACCGACATTCGTCCTCTCTTCCCGCTTACAGGCTCAGTGATTCACGCGCTGTCATATTCCCAGTGTGTCCTCTTCCCAAGTGGGACGGACAGATTCGCGCTCTTTTCCCTTCTTATTCTTCGTCGCCACCGCAAAAGCTGTGAGGAGAGTTGCCACGATGCTTGCGGCCAGGGCAAAACGGCCGGCATTACGGAGGATCGGTTGATAGTTCATACGATTCGAAGTTGCCCCTCGGGAATTGTGTTGAATCGTAACAGAGCAAGTGCGGTGCCATTCCCGTGAAGCCTATTCTTGGTCCTTTGAAGAATGAACAAATGCTCCGTCTCTCCGTTCTGGCTAATATGCATCAGGTGGGGACTATTCCCCTTCATAGTCCATGTAGAGGCTCACCGAACGACCGCACGTGCACACGAATTCCGCCGATGTGACGCGATCTCCCTCCTTGTGCAGGACCACGACAGGCTCATCCTTGCTCCCGGCGAGAACCCCAATCTTCTCCGTACCCGCGATGGAGATATGCGCCGCTTTGATGATGTTTCCCCGAACCTGCTCGGGTACGTCCACGCGCTTATATGCAACGAGATCCAGAAACGGGCCTTCTTCAGTATTCGCCATGGCTCTATTCTCCGACGATCTTGGTGATGGTCGAAGGGATGTCTTCCAGCGCCGGATTCGCGTCCGCCAGCCCCTCGTCGACAACCGCCTTGGGCATTCCATAGACGACACAGGATTCCTCGTCCTGAGCAATCACCACCCCGCCTCCCTTCTTGATCAAGCGGGCCCCCTCGAGGCCATCCTTCCCCATCCCCGTCATAACGACCCCCAGGAGCGGGCTCCGGCTCGTCTCAACTGCGGAGGTCATCATGATGTCTGCGCACGGGCGATAGAGGGTGTTGAGCGGCTCCAGGCTGATATGCGCCGTCAGGCCATGCCCGTTCCGGAGAAACGTGAGGTGTTGACCTCCCGGAGCGATGATGACCTTGCCGGGCTCCATGGGTTCCCCTTCTTCCGCCTCCTTGACATGCATTTCGCACAAACCATCAAGCCGCTCCGCCAAGGAGAGCGTGAATTTGGGAGGCATGTGCTGGACGATCGCAATGCCGAGCGGGAAATTCTTGGGGAGCTTGGGAAGAATTTTCAGGAGGGCAAACGGCCCGCCTGTAGAGACGGCGAGCACGACCGCACCGAGGTCCTTCCGCGTCCGGATCGGAGGCATCGGGTGATGTGCCGCGGGTGTAGCAGGCGTCTGTGCGGAGGCGAATTTCGCAGTGGAAGCGCGAATGCGCTGCAGGCGCAGCGCCAGTGATCGGCTGAGGGCGATGTGCTTGACTTTCGCAACGAGCTCTTCCTTGATCTTCACGATATCGAGCGACACGTACGAAAGCTCCTTGGGAATGAAGTCCACCGCCCCCAGATTCAACGCATCCAGCGTTGCTTTCGCGCCGTCGGTGGTGAGCGAACTCACCATCAGCACAGGCACGGGCATTTCCTTCATGATGATCCCGAGCGCCGTGAGGCCGTCCATGTTCGGCATCTCGATGTCCATCGTCACCAGGTCCGGCCGCAGCTGCCGGATTTTCTCGATTCCATCCTTCCCGTCTTTCGCGGTCGCGACAACCTTGATCTGGGGATCTGATTCCAGCATCAACGAGAGAGACTTCCGCATGAAGGCGGAATCGTCCACAACAACGACGTTAATGGTTCGCACGGTGTTCTCTGGTCCTTGCCATCCTCATGCATGAACTGCGGCCTGGGCGCTCAGGCGCATGAGCTCGCCGACATCCACAATCATGATGACCTGTCCGTCGCCAAGGATGGTCGAACCTGCGATCCCTTCCACGGTGCCCAGGTACCCTCCCAGCGACTTGATCACAACTTCTTTTTGACCAAGCATCGAATCGACCACAATCCCCATGCGCTGCGCGGCGAGACCGACAACGACGATATACGTCCACTCCGAGCCGTCTCCGTTCTTCGTCCCACCCAGGACACGGCCGATCCGCGTAATAGGCAGAACGCTGTCCCTCAGGCGCACCACCTCCAGGCCGTTGATCGTGCTGATCTCGTCGTCCTTGACGCGGACGACCTCCAGGACAGCACTCAGCGGGATGCAATAGATTTCTCCACATGCCTTCACGAGGAGCGCCTGGATGATGGCCAGCGTCAGCGGCAATTTGATGATAAACTTGCTTCCGACGCCGGGCTGTGAGTCAATTTCGACGGTGCCTTTCAGTTTCGTGATATTGGTCCTGACGACGTCCATGCCGACCCCGCGACCCGAGATGTTCGTGACCTTCGCGGCGGTGCTGAACCCGGGAGCAAAAATAAGGTTGAGGATCTCTTTTGCCGTCATTTCGCGGGCGTCGGACTCGCTCAGCATTCCTTTTTCAAGGGCTTTCGCCTTCAGTTTTTCGGGGTCCATGCCCCGCCCGTCATCCTGAACCGTGATGACGATATGGTTCCCCTCGTGCTGGGCGGCCACCCGTACCGTTCCCTTGGGGGATTTCCCCGCCGCGGCGCGTTCTGCCGGTGATTCGACGCCATGGTCCGCCGCGTTGCGGATGATGTGTACGAGCGGGTCGCTCAGCTCCTCGATGATGGTCTTGTCGAGCTCCGTTTCCTCCCCTTCCATGATCAGATCGATCTCTTTCTTCGTTTCGCGACAAAGGTCCCGCACCAGCCGCGGGATCTTGTTGAAGACCTTCGCGATCGGAACCATGCGGGTCTTCATGACCGCCATCTGAAGCTCGGTGGTGATGAAATCAATTTGCGCGCTGGTATCGAGGAGCCCCTTCGTGACAGGGAGGTCTTCATGTTCCTCGGCGACCGTGTTCGCGATTTGCGTAAGCCGGTTCCGCCCGAGCACGAGCTCGCCGACGAGGTTCATCAGCGTGTCCAACCGGGTAACGTCCACACGGATGGTCGAGTCGGCAGTGCCCCTGGTGCTCTGGACTCCGGCCGGTTGTCCCTTCTTGTCTTCAGACTGTTCGGGGCTCTTCATCTCCGCGGAAGCGGAGGACGGCACGCCCGCAGCGGCATGTTCGTGTTCTGCGGTCGCTTCGATTTCCTTCGGAGCGTCGGGCGGGGCAACGGCCTCCACGGGCGGTGGTGGTGCGCCGGCCTCGGGAGTGGACACCGGAGGCGCCGCCTGCTTCGGCGTTGCCGGTGACGCGCTCGCCGGCTGCGCCGTCAGCGCGATCCCCTTGAGGCGGGCGATGATCGGCTGCAGGTCGAGCTTGCGGCTGTCCCTCGCCTCGATCTTCGCCATGAGCTCCTTCAGCAGATCATATGCCGCGAGAATCACGTCCATTTTTTCCGGCGTGACCACCAGCTCGCCGCGGCGAAGTTTGTTCAAAACATCTTCAAAACTGTGCGCCAGTTCCGTCATCTGCTCCAGGCCGAGGAACGACGATGTCCCCTTGATGGTGTGCACCGCGCGGAAGATGGAATTGAGCAGTTCCGGCGTCGCACTTCCCTTTTCGAGCGTCAGAAGATCCTGGGCGAGGTTCTCGAGAATTTCGCGGGTCTCGACGATGAAGCTTTCGAGAATCTCCGCCATTTCGTGATCGAAGGCGGGAAACGGCTTGTCACTCTGAAGGGCGCTCTCGTGCTCACTCATGGTTGGTCCGACGTCCATTGTTTAACGATCTGATCGGCCTGGTCCTGCCGTTCGGTGGACACCGTGTACTCCGCCTCGATGTCGAAGTGCGCGGGGGTGGACACCGGTGCGCTCGGGCCCGCAACCGCCGTCCCGCCGAACTGGTCCAGGATCCGGATGAGCTCGACCCGGACCGATTCGATCATGTGGCTCACGCCGGCAATTTGCTGGCTGGTGATGTCCTGGACCTGCAGCGCCATCGCGATGCTCATGGATTTCTCCTTCGTGGTCGCGAGTGACCGCGAGATGGACGACATCACTTCAGTCACGGGCCTCGCCGGATTGGGCAGCAGGTTCCCGAGCGTTTTGAGGCCGGCTTCCGCGGCGTCGACGTTCTGGGAAATTGTATCCAACACGTCCAGGATCTCCACCGTCGCCGATTCGGTGGCCTGGCTGACATTGCTGAGCTGGGTCGAGACTTTCGGGATTTTCTTTGAGCTGTCCTCGATCGTCGTCTTGATGTTTTCCAGCGCGGGAAGCATTGCCGACACAGCATACACGAACTTGCTGAGCAAACCGTCGTTTATCCCTGAAACCATGACACTTCCGGGAGTGGGTCGGGGTGCGGTCGCGTCTGTCATGAATATTCCTCGAATGGTCTGGCGATGCCGGATGATGAATCCGGTTTAACGCTTGGACGAATGTTTCCCGTTGTTGAGCCCGGTGACAATCTCATCGGCCGCCTGCTGCCGTCCTGTGGAGGTGTCGTACGTTGCCGCCGGGTCGAATACGATATCCACGTGATGATGCGCGTACCCGGTGCCTGCACCGCCGCACTCTTCTCCGCGGATGTGGAGCAGGAGGGCATTGAGGCCGTGATCGACAGACTGCATCATCTTGTTGACAGCCGCGATCTGTTGCGCAGTGATGTCCTGCACCTGCAGGGCTATCATGATGCTCGTGCAGTCCGCCTTGACACCCTCGAGCGTGGCCACATGGGCGGCGAGCATTTGCTCCGTGCCGAGTGCGCGCGTGCATTGTTCCCACAGCGCAGACAACCGGGCACTGTCCGGGTCGTCCGCATGGTTCTTTCGGATTCTGCCGACCAGGTCGTTCATGGCGGGCACCGCGCCGCCCGTCTCCCGGGAAAAAGCCCGAAACCATTCCTGGATGACCTCGATTTGCCGGATCATACGCTCCACAATATCCAGGATTTGCGTGGAGGCGCTTTCATTGGCGGCCGTCACATTGTCGAGCTGCCGGGACGCGGTCGGTAGCTTTTCCGACGTCTGTTCGATGGAGATCTGTAACTCCGCGATCACGGGGACGATGTCCCGCACAAATTCCAGGATGTCGCGAAAGAACTGCTCCGACTGGGGCAGGGCATCGAGGGTCCGGAGGGTTTCATCGGCCTTGGCAAAGACTTCTTTCAGGTCTTCTGTTCGCATGATCCTCACCTGTCTGGAAAGCTGCTACGGATTACGATTTGACTTCGACCGATTTCAGCACGAGGTCGATCTTCTCCTTCAGCCCCTGTGCGGTAAACGGCTTCACGATGTAGTTGTTCACGTGCACTTTCATCGCTTCGATCACGTCTTCCTTGTTGCCCCGAGTCGTCACCATGAGGATCGGCATTTCCGAGAACGGGTTCGTGGCGCGCACCCAGCGGGTCAGCTCCAGGCCGTTCATCTCCGGCATGTTCCAATCCGTGATGAGGAAGTCCGCCCCTTCACTGAGCAGCTTCGCCATGGCGTCCTTACCATCGGTCGCCTCCACGACACTATCGAATCCGATGCTCTTCAGCGTGTTGACGACAATCCTCCGCATCGTAAGGGAATCATCCACGACCAGGAACTTGACAGATGCCATAGTTCACTCCGTTCTCATAATGGTGCCTGCTGACGCTTATACCGTCCAGGTGAGGTACTTGGACACCTCATACTGGATCTTTTCCAAACTAAAAGGTTTCACGACATAGGAGCTGACTCCCAGCCGCGCGCCTGTCTCCTTGCTGACAGTATCTCCGAGGGACGACAAAATAATAACCGGCAGATCGCGATAATCGGGGATGTCACGGAGCGCGCGGATAAACTCGAACCCGTCCATGTTCGGCATGTTGAGGTCCGTGATCACGAGGTCCACATTTTCCCTCGGGAGCTTCTCCAGCGCATCCATGCCGTCACACGCCGAGACCACCGTGAACCCCTGCATGCTCAGGGACACCGAAACGAATTTCCGGATGGTGGGGGAATCGTCAACGATCAGAATGACTTTGTTCATCGACGCTACTCCTTCTTGTACGCAACAGTCTTCGCAAAATTGATCAGCTTGAACGCCGTGGAGATGCCGTGCAGGGATTCCGCATAGCCGATGAACAGATAGCCGCCACGCCGTAAACTGTCATAGAGATTCGAAACCACCTGGATTTTCGATTGGGAGTCGAAATAGATCAGGACATTGCAGCAGAAGATGATGTCGAAATTCGACATCATGCGCATGCGCCCCCGGTCATAGAGATTCATATTCTCGAACCGGACGATACGCTTCACCTCATCGCGGAGGTAATACCGCGAATCCTCCGCCGCAAAGTATTTCTCGAGGTAGTACTTCGGCATGTTCCTGATTGAGTAGTCCCTATAGACGCCCTTGCGCGCGGTCTCGATCACCGCCTGGTTGATGTCCGTCCCGACGATCTCGATCTCCAGTGCCGGATGCCGCGGTTTGATCCTTTCCAGGAACAGCATGGCGAGCGTATACGCCTCTTCCCCTGACGAGCTAGCCGCGCTCCAGATCCGGAGCTTCCCCCCGGTCGATCCCCGCGCCTCGAGCACCGACGGGACCAGGGTCTGCTCGAAGGCCTCGAACTGCGGCTCGTTCCGGAAGAAGAATGTCTCGTTGATCGTGATCGCCTCGAAGAAAAACCGCATCTCCTCCTGTCTCCGCGTACCGTATTTCAGAAGCTGGAGGTACGCCTCAAAGTTCGCAAGGTTCATCACCTGCAGGCGTTTCCCCAGTCTCCCTTCCAGGAGGTACTTCTTGTTGTCCGGGAAAAAGATCCCGCACTGCTGATAGATGAACTCCCTGAGCTGACGGAATTCCTCGTCAGTCATCTTCACGCCGGTCGACCCGGCAGGACGCGGAATTGCGGGAACGACAATTGTCGGAATAGTCACTGCGCGATCTCCAACATTTCGTTCTCCTAAGCCTCCGTCCCCGGCGAATCGACTGCATATCCGCGCGACTGGAGCGTGTCTGCCGCGACTTCGCGAACCATGGTATCGTCGTCCTGAAGAAAACCCGTGATAAATTCCGGCGCGCGTGGATCCGCGATCGCGGCGATAATCTCAATGACGTGAATGCGCAACCACGGATCAGGATCATTCATGATCGCGTCAAGGAACTCGACAGCGTTGTCGCCGTCCAGCCGGAAAAGGACGTCGACGATCAGCGCCCGCGTCTCCTCGTCGGCGGTGGACCAGCGGTCCGCGATGAGGATGAAGGCGCGGCTGATCAACCGCTCCATCGTCTCGTCCACCTGGACATGCATGATCATTTTTGCGATGTCGCCCACCAATTTCCCCAGCAGGCCGATCGTGCGCTTCACCTGAGCCGCCCGATGCTCCTCGAGGTACTGGATCGCCGCGGAGAAGACGTCGGCTCTCCCCGGGAGGACTTCCATAAGCCAGGGTTCAAGATCCGGCGTCCGCTCCAGCGCATCGATGAGGGCCGAGGTGACCCCGCGGGCATCGCACCGCGCCAGCGCCTGAGCGGCGCTCATGCGGACTCCGCTGTCGGCATCCTGCAGCGCCGTCAAAAAATCCGGAACGAGGGTGCGGGAGAAGTCAAGACTGCGGCCTGTTCGCTGAGCGATCTGGACGAGCGCGTGGAGCACCGCCGACCGCAGGCGCCCTTTCACCTGTTCCAAGCGCCCGTAAAGCAACGTCCACGCGTGTTCGCGGCCGATCGCCCCGATGGATTCGATGACTGCGAACGCAGTGGCGGGATCCTGTGCCGCCGAGCCAAGCGCTTCAGACAAGCATCCCTCCAGAAACCCGCAGGCCGATGGATCGCCGATCTTGCCTACCGCTTCGGCGACCGCAGTCCTGGCGAAGCCCAGACGGGCATACGCGCCGAACAACCCAGGAAGGGCCTCCTGTGACCGCAGGTTTCCCAGGGCTTCAATCGCTGAAACCACGACGTTTTCATCGGGGTCGTCAAGCATCGGCATGAGGGCGGCAGCGGGCGTTTCTCCCCGGGTCAGACCGAGGATATCGACGGCAAACTTCCTGACATCCTGGTTCTGATCCTTCAAGTAGGGAAGAACCGCCGGGATCGCGGTGTCGCCGAGCTTGACAAGAAGCTCCGAGGCGAGATTTCTCGTCACGATATTCTCGCTCCCGATATATTCGACGATCGCCCGGGCGACATTGATCCCGCCGATCGACTGCAGCGAGCGCGACGCCGCATCGCGCACTCCCTTGTTCTCGTCCTGCAACGCCGAGGCGAGAGGCACGACGACTGCCAGGTCTCCCGTCGAGACGAGCGCTTCCGCAGCGCTTCGTCGGGCATCGGGATCGGCGTCCGCCAGCAGGGTTGCGATTTGTTTGCGCATCTCTTCCGTCATGTGCATGCTCACTGGTATGGACTACAACCCCGTGGCAGTAAGTTCCCCGTTGCGTTCGACGAAGACCACGCCTCGGATCTCGGTGTCCGTCATCTTTTTCACGCCATTGACGTCGATGAACACGTTGTCCGAGACCGTTTCATGGATGACAAGTTTGGCATCCGACACCCTGCGCACCTCTTCGGTGAGCGCCGCTTGTTCTTGAAGGAGGGTTTCACGCACATGTGGGATCTTTCGTTGCGTCTCCTGGAGGCGCGTCAACATCGCTTCCTTCTCCGCCGGGAGCGATCCGGTGTCGATTTTCAGCCGGACGAGACGATACACGGCGTCCTTCACGTCCGTCAGGTTCTTCTCCGTCTGCCGGAGTTCCTTTTCGATGGCGGCAAGTCTCTCGAGAATCCTCCCCCGCCTTCCCACCCGCACCTTTACCTGGCCGCCTTCCGACCTGCCGAGCGTGCCGACCTCAACCAGCTCGTCCGCTTCAAGAACACCGCCGGCGATCACGGCCCGCGTTGCCATGATCTTGCGCTTTGCCGAGATGATCCCGTTGACGGATTCACGTTCGACATGGACTTCATTGCCGGCCGTGACGTGTTGATTGCGCAGATGCTGAATCTTGACCGTTCCTCCGGCTGTGATCTTGCCGCTTCCGCGCCCCATGAACCCGTTCTTGATGGTGACGTCCCCACCGGCCTCGATCACGGCGTCGTCGACATCCCCCAGGACGGTGAGGTTTTTGCCGACCTTGATGACGAGGTCTCCGCGAATATCCCCGCGCACGATGAGCGAGCCGACAAAAGTGATGTCCCCCTTTGTGATATCCAGGTTTCCGCCGATCTCGATCGTGTCGCGGACGTCGATCTTCCCTTTCGCGTCGACGATCGCGTCCCCGTCGCGCGTGGCACAATACCGCCCCTCGCATTGCGGATCCGCAGCGACTCCCGGGCCAGCCGACACGCCGACCGGCGCGCCCCGGCGGCCAGGGATGCTCTCTCCGGTCACGGTGATGCCGTCGGCCCCGACTTCGGGCTCGTGGACGAACGCCACGGGCTCACCCTGACGTACATTCAGTACTTGGAACACCAACCTGGTATTGTCCCCTTCCTTCGCTGTCGAGGATTGCGAGGGTTGTACGAGGCATTCCACCCACCCCGACCTTCCCTGCGCCGCAGGGGATCCCTCCGCAACGACGACCGGGGAACCCGGCTGGGCGCCGACATCGGAGAAACGATCCTCGTGAATACCGTGGACGACGCCCGCCGCCGCCAGTGCCGTGGCCACCATCTCCGGAGAGAACGCCGGCTCAGGCTCGCTGAGTACCGCTGTCGCTCTCATCTTGCTGTGGTCGAGGGTAACGCTGACAACATTCACCCGCGCCACGGGGACATGTTCCTGCATTGCTAGCCTCGACGTCTTCTGATCATTTCCAGTTGCGGCTTCATCTGTGTTTCGTAACACTCGGGGCAGATGCCGTGGGAGAACTGCGCCTCCGTCCGTTTTGAGAAATACGCCTCCACCGGTTCCCAGCTTTTCGTCTTCGTGTGAATTCGCTTGCATCGCGGGCAGATCGGCAGTAATCCTTCCAGTCGATTGACATGCGTTTGCAGGGCGAGAATCCGCTCGGCGACTCGGAGGCGTACCGTGAGCTCGACGATGTCGCACGGCTTGGTCACAAAGTCGTCCGCTCCGGAACTCATGCCGTCGATATACCCGACCTTTCTGTCCATGGCCGTGAGAATGATGATATAGGTGTAGGAATGGTAGGGGGCGCTCCGGATGCGCCGGCACAACTCCAGACCGTCGATCCCCGGCATGATCCAGTCCGTGATCACGAGATCGGGTTTCCTTTGGGTGAATCCTTCCCACGCCGTCTCGCCGTCGACGAACCCTTCAACGGTGTGTCCGAGGCGCGTCAGTTGCGTGGCGAGAATTTCCCGGGACGTTGCATCATCCTCAGCCAACAGAATTTTCATGACGCCTTCTCGACCGATGTGATAGTTGCAGTGAGCAGTTCGGTTTTCACCGTGTCGAACTCTCCGATCAACCGCTCAACGATATGATCGGTGGGATCGGGAAGCCGCACGGGTGATTGCATCGTACGGGCAAGCGCAGCCATCCGCATGGCGCCGATATTGCCGCAGATCCCCGCGAGCGAGTGCACCAGCGTATGGAATTCTTCGACATTGCCGGTTTCCACCGACAGGCGCATTTTCTCCAGGCGCGTGGGAACCTCGCTTACGAAATTCTGTACGAGCCGTTCCCAGAGATTGGTGGTGGACCGCGCTGTCAGCCGCTGCAACTCGTCTACTCTGTTATGGTCAAGACTGGGGAGCGTGTCCGGGTTGTCGAACGCGCGCTGTTGGGCCACGGTGCGGCCGTGCTGCCAGCGGGTTGTCCACACTTCCAGCATCCTGCGAAGGTCGTCGAGAAGGATCGGCTTGGGTACGAAGCCGTCCATGCCCGATTTCAGGCATAGCTCCCGTTCCTCCTGAAGCGCGCTGGCCGTCATCGCGATGATCGGCGTGCGCCCCGGCCGCGCGGCTTCGAGTTCCCGAATGCGTTTCGTCGCTTCGTATCCGTCCATGACGGGCATCTGGCAGTCCATCAGGATCAGGTCGTATTTCTTTGTCTGGTACAGCTCGACCGCCTCCGCACCGTTTGTGGCGAACTCGATCGCCTGCCCCAGCCGTTCCAGCATGACGGAGGCGACCAGACGATTCGCCTCATTGTCTTCGACCACCAGCAAAGAGAGCTTCGGAAGAGGAACTTCGCCCCGCTCGACGGGGACCGGGGCCGGCATATCCTGATCGGTGATGGCGACCTCCTTGAACGCGGCGGTGAACCAGAACAAGCTGCCGTTCCCGGGGGTGCTTTCGACACCAATGGAACCGCCCATCATTTCCGAGAGTTGCTTGGAGATGGTCAGGCCCAGCCCCGTTCCACCGTACTTGCGCGTCGTCGATCCGTCCCCCTGGGAAAACGGGCGGAAGAGCACGGAAGCGATGTCCGCACTGATCCCGATGCCGGTGTCCCGGACCTCGAAACGGACTTTCACCTCGCCATTGGAAGCGCTTTCGCGCTTCGCGGTAACGGACACTTCCCCCTGGTGCGTGAACTTGATCGCGTTCCCCACCAGATTGTTCAGGATCTGGCTCACGCGAACGGAGTCGCCGCCCACCTCGCGCGGAAGTTCCGGATCGATGAGAAACGTGAGCGCCAGACCTTTTTCCTGCGCCTTCGGCGTGAAGAGTTGAATGCTCTGCATCACGACTTCGCGCACGGAAAGCGGGGCCAGGACGAGGGAGAGTTTGCCTGCTTCGATCTTCGAGAAATCCAGAATATCGTTGATGACCGTCATCAGCGCATTGCAGCTTGTCTGCATGATCGCCAGATACTTGCGCTGCTCCTCCGTGGGCTCGGCGTCGAGCAGGAGATCCACCAATCCCATGATTCCGTTCATCGGGGTGCGGATCTCGTGGCTCATGTTTGCGACGAAGTGGCGTTTCGCCACGTTGGCGACCTGCGCCTGTTCGAGGGCCTCGCGCAATTCATGGGTCCGTTTCTCGATCGCTTCTTCGAGGTGCCGGTTGTAGTCATTCAGTTGCTGGTGCAGGAGGGCGATCTCCAGTCCATGCGCGCAGTTGGAGAGGACGATCGATACAAGATTAAACAGGTGGTCGCTGCTCTCGCTTGAGGTCTCGGGGAGGATCCCGACGAACATGCCGATGACCTTGGAGCGAGTGGCAAGGCTGTGGAGCACCGCCGTCTTGCCGATGAATTTGGACGGGACGAGCACTGCGCGCGACTGGTTGAGGGCCCATGCGAACATCCCCTCATTCACCTGGAAATCGATTTCCTTCTGGATGAGGTCGCGGTCGCCTGCAGGGTCGAAGGCCTGCAGGTCGAAGTTCAGCGTTTCATCATCGACGAGGAGGAAGGCAACGTTCCGGAATTCGATCAGGCGGCGGAGGTTGTCGCGTGTCGCGTCGAGAATTCCCCCCGTCTCAAGACCGGACGTCTGGCTTGCCTGAAAATCTCCGAGGGAGGCGATGAATTCGAGCGAGTCGAGCACCCACCGGTTCACGGTCTCGAAGTGTCGCGCCCGCTGTTCCGCCTGTCGGAGACGGTCATGGAGATCGCTAAAGTCGTTCATGCCACGCAGCCGTTCTTCGGTTGTTTACAGGATGATTTGCACTGCGTCGACAAATTGTCGCTCCACCTGTTCCATCACGGTCAGTAATGCGCTCGCGGGGAGACCGAGCTTGTCCCATGCCTCGCTGTCCAGCGGCGGAACATACTGCTCGCCGTTCCCACCCAGCTCCATTGCATGCGCGATAATGTCGGCGACATGGACGATCGCCGTTTCGACCGGATACTTCGTCGCCGCCTTGGGGTTGTGATGAAACATCACCACTTCTTCCAGGCTTGCGGGAAGTTTCCAGGTCTGCAGGAGCACGCCGCCCACCACGGCGTGCGTGAAGCCGAAGGTCTCGCGCTCCTCCTCATAGAGCAGCTGCTGGGCGTCCCGCGCCCGGGTCAGCGCCTCTCGCGTTGCATCGGCCGCCTTGGTGAACATCACCAGCCGTCCGATATCATGCAGCACCCCGGCAACGAAGTGCCGCTCTGCGTTGGTCTCGCGCCGGAGCGTGGCGAGGACGCGAGCCGCAAGTCCGCACCCGACACAATGCCTCCAGAAGGAGTCCATGCTGACGAACCCCTCGGGAAGACCCTTGAACATCTGCATCACCGACGTCGCCAGGGCGAGTGCCCCCAGTTGCTGCGTCCCGATGATGGTGACGGCCTGGGAGATCGTTTCCACGCGCGAGGGGAAGTTGTAGAACGCGCTGTTGACGATCCGCAGCAGCCGGGCGGTGAGACCGGGATCTTCGCGAATGATCTTCGCGATGTCCGCCATCGATTTCCGCGGGTTATTGATCGCCTCGTCGAGGCGGAGATGAATCATCGGGAGCGACGAAATTTCGACGTAACCGCGGAGCAAATCACGCGGGCTGGCTACTGCTACCATTGGTATCCTCCATCTTGCGTGCAAGACGCAGTGCGACAAGGCGAATGAGTTCTTTGACAACCAGGTGTTCCACATCACAATGGCGGAACAGCTCTCGTGCGCGCTGTTCGGCATCCCGATACACTTCAGGCCGGATGGCGGATGCCGCGCGCGCCGCGATCTCTTCCTGCTCGACGCCGAGGATATCGGCGTCCGTGACTCCCCACATCTTGAAAATCCTGAGGGACTTTTCGTTCACTTCTTTCCCTGCCGCCAGGAGAATTCTGCCTGCCCGATCCTTGACGTCGCTGGCGAGGACCATTCCGGGAGTGATGTTTTCGATATTGATAATGGCCATAGACGATCCTACGAGGAATGTGAATTAAGCGCCTCCGCACGGGCACAGTCCGGGCAGAGCGCGTGTTCAAAAGCAGTTTCCGTCCTGTCCTCCACGTACGTCTCCACGGAGTGCCAGACGTTATCGGCGTCACGGATCTTCTTGCAGAACGAGCAAATCGGGAGCAGTCCTTCCAGCTGGCTGACTTCCGTCTGCAGATGCAGCACGCGTTCCGCGACGGACAGCCTCGCCTTCAGACCTTCCATATCGAACGGTTTCGTCACGAAGTCATCGGCCCCCGCGTTCATCCCTTCCAGATAACTTCCTTTCCCGCCGAGCGCGGTCAGCATGATGATGTAGGTATATTGATCGCGGTTTTCGGCGCGGATCATCCGGCACAATTCCAACCCGTCGATGATCGGCATCATCCAATCCGTGATCACGATCCGTGGTCCCTCGCGTTGATAGGCGAACCAGGCGTCCCTGCCGTTCTCCGTCACTACAACCTCGTATCCCAATTTCTTGAGCTTGGAGCTCAACACGAGACTGGATACCGGGTCGTCTTCGGCAATCAGTACTTTCACCGGGAATTCTCCTGAGTCAGATACTGAACTTCAAATTCCGCCTTGACATCAATGAAGAAGCGTTCCGCGTCGGCCACCAGCGATTTGGCGCCGTCCAGCGAACCGTTTTCACCGAGCCGTTGAAGGCGCTGCAGCGGTTCGGCCATGATCACTGCGCCGATATTGTTGCTGCTCCCCTTCAAGGCATGGGCGATCTTACCCATCTTCTGTGCCTCGCCGGCATCCATCGCCTTGCGGAGATCCACAAGCCGCGCCGACGTGTCTTCAAGGTATTGCTCAATCAATCCGCGGAGCCATCCCGGATCGTCGCCGTCCATCAGCGCCTCGAGCTCCTTCAATCGTTCG
This sequence comes from Bacteroidota bacterium, assembly GCA_035506295.1. Taxonomy (GTDB): domain Bacteria; phylum Bacteroidota; class Ignavibacteria; order UBA10030; family UBA6906; genus DATJPR01. The sequence continues at coordinate 34,218 of DATJPR010000098.1, forward strand.
AGGTTCAGGATGACTTTCCGCACGGGAGTTTCCGCCGCAGGTGCGGACGGAGGCTCCGCCTGTTCCTCCGTTCTCGGCGGAACTGTGGAAGACCAGTGTTCGAGCATGGCGTACAGGTCCTTTTGATTCACAGGTTTTGCGATGTAGTCGTCCATCCCGGCGGCGAGCGCCTTGTCCCGGTCGCCTTGCAGGGCGTTGGCGGTCATGGCAATGATGATCGTCCGGCGGTTCTCCCCTTCCCATGCCCTGATGTTCGCCGTCGCCGCGAACCCGTCCATTTCCGGCATATTGCAGTCCATCAGGACAATATCGAACCGCCCGCTCTTCACCGCGCTGACGGCTTCTTTCCCGTTGCACACGATGGAGGCGGTGTAGCCGACCTTCTGCAGCATCCGCATGGCCACGCGCTGATTGATCGGATTGTCTTCCGCGATCAGGATCCGTTCGGGGCGGGTCTGCGCGGCGGAGTTCTTTGTTCCGTTGCCATTGCCCGGCTCGCCGGCCGCAGGTTCGCGCGCGAAGAGCCGTAGCAGCGTATCGTGCAGCGTTCCTTCTTTGACGGGTTTTGTCAGGCAGCCCGCGAGTCCGTTGATCGAGGACCATCCCGAGGCATTCCCCAGGGAAGTCAGCATCAGGACCACCGTGGATGCCGTCTGCGGAAGCGACTTGATTGTCTGTGTCAGCGTATAACCGTCGGTATCGGGCAGTTGCATGTCCACCAGGGCGACATGGAACGGTTCGCCGCCGCGCGCCGCGCGCTGCAGGATGTCCACTGCATCGCTCCCCGAGCCTACTGCCGTGGGATGCATCCCCCAGCTTTCGGTGTGGTGCGAAAGAATAATGCGGTTCGTGCTGTTGTCGTCGACGATGAGGATCTTCAGTCCGACGAGGTGCGACGCTTCAGCCTGGACCGGGGGATGCATCGGCGATTTTTTCATGATTGCGGTGAACCAAAATTCGCTGCCCGCACCCGGCTGACTGTCTACGCCGATCTTGCCTCCCATGAGTTCCACCAGCTGCTTCGAAATCGTCAGCCCCAGCCCCGTGCCGCCGTATTTTCTCGTCGTCGAGCCGTCGGCCTGGGAAAAGGGTTTGAACAGCCGGTTCGCGCGCTCGGGGGGAATCCCGATGCCGGTGTCCTTGACCCGAAACCGCACCATCGTCGAGGTCTCGGTCTCCATCTCGACCGAAACAGTGAGACTGACTTCGCCCTTCTCCGTGAATTTTATCGCGTTGTTCAGGAGATTCAAGGTCACCTGACGGAGCCTGCCGGGATCGCCGCGCAGGTACATCGGCACGTCTTCCGTCACGAAGCTCACGAATTCAAGATGCTTCTGGCTCGCCCGCTGCGCGAGCATGTCGATGGATTCATCGACGACGTTCCGGAGATTGAAATCAATGATCTCGAGCGCCAGCTTCCCGGCCTCGATCTTGGAGAAGTCGAGGATGTCGTTGATGATGGTGAGGAGCGACTCCGCGCTGGTCTTGATGATCTCAGCATACTCCTGCTGTTCAGGGGTCAGCGACGTCTCCAGGAGAAGCCCCGTCATCCCGATCACGCCGTTCATCGGCGTGCGGATTTCATGGCTCATGTTGGCGACAAATTCCGACTTCAGCCTCGACGCCTCGAGGGCCTGTTCCCTCGCCTCTTCGAGATCGCGCGTCTGATTCGCCAGGACTTCCGCCTGTGCCTCAGCGCTCGACTTGGCTTCCAGCAGCTGCTCTGCATATTGCGCCATCTCCTGCTCGGCCAGCTTTCTGCTCGTGATATCCCTCCAGGCGCTCAACAGCATCTCCCGGTTCTTGTACTTCACCAGGGTTGTCGAGACGAGAACCGTCTTGTCCTTCCCGGATTTCGTCGTGATGAGCAATTCCGCTTCGCCCGCGCGGCCGCTTTCCCACGCGGAGCGACGGTGGGCCGCGATCCGGTTCCGCTGGTTGTCGTCGCGGTAGAGTCGCGTGACGAGATCCGGGGTGGAATTCAGTTCTTCGCCCGAGTAGCCGGTGATTTCCTCCATTTTCGAATTGAAGAGTTCGTAATGCTCCTGGAGATCGCACACCGTGATCCCTTCATCCACGGTTTCAATGATCTTCTCCAGCCTCTCCGCGCTCTCCTGAACATCGCGCTCCGCCTGCCGGCGTGCCGAGATATCGTGGCTCACGCTGACGAGACCGATGATCGTTCCCTCGTCGTCACGGAGTGGAACCCGCGTGGTTTGCACCCACCGGACGACCCCGTGGCAGTCATGAATATGTTCCTCCCGGTTGATGTCCGGTACGCCCGACGACAGGACGCTCTCTTCCGCTCGCCCTTTGACGCGCGTTTCGATGGACGGCAGGTAGTTGTCCTCCTGCCTCCCGACAACATGCTCTGCAGATCCTTCACCGAGCCGTTGGAGCTCGGCCGCGTTCGCGAGAATGTACCGGCCCTCGGTGTCCTTGACGAAGATGAAGTCCGGCAGTGCATCGATCAGCGTGCGCAAAAGGGTCCGTTCGCGGGCAAGCGTTTCGTCCGCCATCTTCCTGTCGGTGATGTCGCGGTAGATGGCATACAGGCCGAGCTTCTCCCCCGCCAGCTTGATGGGCGCGGCCACCGCTGAAACATGAATGGGCGATCCGTCCTTCCGCCGACGCACGGTGTCGATCTGCACAGTATTGTCGCGGTACGCTTCGCCCGCAAGACGCGCAGACTCTTCACGGTACTCCGGCGGCACGACAAGGTTGTCCAGGGTGCGACCCTTCACATCTTCCGGACCGTAGCCGAACATTTCGAGGAATTTGCCGTTGGCATCGATGACGCCGTCCTGCTGATCGGTGATGACGACCCCTTCGGGAAGGCTGCCGAACAGTCTCTGGAAGAACGCCTCCTGCACCTTGAGCTCCTCTTCGGCGATCCTCTGCTCGGTGACGTCCAGCACCATCGAGATGAAATATTCCGGTTTGCCGAACTGATCGCGGAGGAGGGTAAGGCTCAGGAGCACTCTGACATCGCGACCGGACTTGTGGACGTAGCACCCCTCGGTCCGCTGATGAGAAAGGTCCCCGCGGAGCATTGCCGCAGCAGTCGCGCGGCTTGAATCTGCGTCACCCGGCGGCATGAAATCCTGGGCCGGTCGTCCGACAATTTCTTCTTTCGCATAGCCGAGGATCTCGCACAGCGCGCCATTCACCTGGAGAAAACGATAGTCGGTGCTGAGAAGCGCCATGCCGGCGTTCGCATTCTCAAACGCCCTTCGGAATCGTTCTTCGCTCGCCCGAAGCAGTGTCTCGGACTCGGCCCGTTCGGTGACGTCGCGAAGGATCACGACCTCTCCCATCCGCGCACCGTCCTCTGCCTGAAGCGACGCCGTGGTCTGTTCGACCACGATGTGCCGGCCATCCCTCCCTTCGAGGGTGCTCCAGCGATGCCGGGATTCGTCCGCGGCAGTTGCGGGAATGTCCTCTCCATTGCCGAACCCCTTCAGCATGCAGATCTCGGTCAGGGTTTTCCCCAGCGCATCGCCGAGCTTCCATCCCGTCATCGATTCGGCGACCGGGTTCATGTATGAGATGCGGGCCTGCTGATCGGTGGTGATGACGCCGTCGGCGATGCTTCGAAGCGTGGTCGAAAGGAGCCGTTCGTTCTGCTGAAGTCTCCGGTCAGTGGCATGTTTGTACACCGCCATTTCGATGGTGGTGTAGAGATCGCGTTCTTCAAACGGTTTGAGGATATAGCCGAAGGGACTGGTGATCTTGGCGCGTTCCAGGGTTTTGCTGTCGGCGTGTGCGGTGACATAGACCACGGGGATGTCCGTGTCCTTCCTGATGATGTCGGCGGCCTGGATGCCGTCGAGATCCCCCTTGAGGGTAATATCCATCAGGATCAGTTCGGGAGACAACTCACGCGTGGCCTTGATGGCCCCGTCGCCGGTTGAGGCGATGCCCACAACGACGTAGCCGAAGCTTCTCAGTCGTTGCTGCAAATCCGCGGCAACAATCTTCTCGTCCTCGACAACCAAAATCCTGGTTTGGGCCATGAATTCTCTCGCTCCTGGAGTCACCACTGCCGCGGACTTCACCCAGGGCAGCATGACGCGAGACTTCTAATCGCCAATCGTGTGCCAAGTATTCCCGCTGAAAACCTTCGTGTTTCCCTTCTGTTCGAGATTTTCGTCGATAGGAACGAGCGTTCCGAAGCTGAGTTGGCTAACATTAGCCAGATGGAGAACGAACCAATTGAGGCATCCTCGAGTAAGAAAAGGGGCTGGACTCACAAAGCTGACAGGAGGAGAGATCGCGACGAAAAACGCATGAGGGCGATCCCGAAAGCAGGATCGCCCTCACCGATGTCTGTTCAGTAGCGGCCGTTGTTTCCCGGCCGGTCATTCGTGCCGGACAAGCCTTCCGTTCGCCGTCGCTGCCACTGACCCCCGCTCCTCATGATGCATCGCTGCCGCTCCATGACTGCCGTGCCCCGTGATCTTGAAGTGCCCGACAAGATCCTTCAGGTTCTCCGTCAGTCGATTGAGGTCCTCGGCGGCGCGGGCGATCTGCTGGGTTCCCGATCCGGTCTCGTTCGTCACCGCGGAGATCGCTTCGATGTTCTTCGAGATCTGTTCCGCCGACGCGGATTGCTGTTCCGACGCGGCGGCGATTTGCTGGACCATTTCCATGACTTTTTGGCTCACGCCGACGATCTCTTCCAGCGAACGTCCGGCTTTGTCGGCCATCTGGATGCCCGCCTCGACTTCCTGCGTTCCGCGGTCCATCGATTCCACGGCCCCGGCGGTATCGACCTGGATCTTCTTGATCATGCCGGCAATTTCCTTCGTGGCTTTGACGGTGCGCTCCGCGAGCTTCCGCACTTCGTCGGCCACAACGGCAAAGCCGCGGCCCTGGTCTCCCGCGCGCGCCGCTTCGATGGCGGCATTCAGCGCGAGCAGGTTCGTCTGGTCTGCGATGTCGTCGATCACCGAAATGATCTCGCCGATCTGATCACTGGAGTGGCCGAGTTCCTTGACGGTCTTCGCGGACGTATGCACGACGTCGGCGATCCTGCGCATCCCGGCTACGGTCTGCTTCACGACCTCGCCACCCTGCGTTGCGGAATCCTTCGCCTTCCGCGCCGTCTCCGCGGTGGTTGAGGCGCTCTTGGAATTCTCCATGATCGTCCTCGTCATCAGCTCCATGGCGCCGGCCACTTCGGCCGTCTGGCTCGCTTGTTCTTGCGCGCCGGCCGCCATCTCTTCGGTGCTTGAACTGATCTGATTCGACGAGCTTGCTGTCGCGCTCACAGCCTCCGAGACCTCGCCCAGCGCCAGCGAGAGGCTTTCGGCGACCTTGTTGATGGAGTCCTTGATCAGGCGGTGATCGCCCCGGAACTCCGTGACGACCCGCCCCGTAAGATCTCCTTTTCCCATCGCTTCAAGAACATGTGACCCTTCCTCGATCGGCTTGATCACGGTGTCGAGCGTGCCGTTGAACCCCTCGACGATTCTCCTGAAGTCGCCCTGATGACGGCTGACCTCGGCCCGCATGGACAGCTTCCCTTCCATGGCTCCATCGGCAAGCGTCCGCGCGTCGTCGACGAGCAGCCTGATGGCATCAAGACATGCGTTGAGATTCAGGATGAGGGTGTTGAAGTCTCCCGAATAGGCGTGGGTGATCCGTTCGGGGATGTCGCCCTTCGCCAGGCGATCGATGCATCCTGCCGCAACGCTCAGCGGTCCCACCACTGCGTCCATGGTGGCGTTCACGCCTTCGACAATCTTGCGGAAATCGCCGTGATGCTGCGAGGCGTTCACTCTTGTCGAGAGTCGCCCTTCGACGGCTGCCGTCGACAGCTGACCCGTGTCGGCGATCAGCCTGTTCACCGCGTCGATGCAGCGGTTCAGGCTGTTCTTCATATCGTTGAAATCACCGGCATAGTCGTCCGAGATCCTCGCGGGAATATCGCCGTTGGAAATGCGGTCGAGATAGCCCGCCGCCATGCTCAACGGTCCGATGACGGCATCGAGAGTCTTGTTCATCCCCTCGATGATCTTGCGGAAATCTCCTTCGTGGCGCGACCCGTCGGCGCGGACGGACAGATGCCCTTCGACACCCGCGTTCGACAGAAGCGTGGTGTCGGTGACCAGCGCGGTGATCGCGTCGATGCACTGGTTGACGTTGTTCTGCAGCTTGCTGAAATCGCCCCTGGCTTCCGCCGTGATCTTGGGGGGAATATCGCCTTTGCTGATCCGGTCGACATACGATGCGGCCATGGTCAACGGACCAATGACGGCATCAAGCGTATCGTTGATCCCCTGCACGATATCCCGGTAGCCGCCTTGAAACGCGGCGCTGTTGCCACGTTCGGAAAGCTGTCCATCGATGGCCGTTCTCGTAAGCCGGCCGGTCTCTTCCACAAGTCCCCGGAGGGAGTTCACCACTTCGGTCAACCCCGCGGCCAGCATGTCGCTGGAGGAACTGCGCGGGATATCGGTCTTCAGGTCCCCCGCCGCGATCGCCGTCAACGCCTTGACCTGCGCCTTGATGTTCTCCGTCATCGTGCTGAATGCACGCTCCAGGTCACCGAACTCGTCCTTGGACTGGACCGCGACGGAAACGCTGTAGTCGCCGTCCGTGAGCTGCCCCATGACCTGCTGGAGCGACTTGATCGGGCGAGCCAGCCGGGGTGCGATCACGAACGTCCAGAACGCGAAGATGCATGCGCCGATCCCCATCCCGATCAGCGAAAGGATGATGATTGAGGACATGCTGCTGTTCATGGACTTCTGCAGACTCGTGGCCCGGTCGATGAGGACATGGTCCACGGAGTCGAAGGTCGCCATCATCTCCTTCCCGAGGGTGATGCCGTCGGTGCTCTGGATGTCGGCAGCCATCTCGAAGTTCTTCGTGATGGAGGCACTCAGAATCGGGTCGGCGACGAACGACTTGTAGTTCTTCCATTTCGCGCGGACGCCCGTGATCCCCTGCTTCACCTCAGGCACCGTCGACAGTGTGTCCAGGGTATCCAACGCCGCATCGATGGTCTTCCGCGCTTCCTGGTACGCCGCAACATGGTCCTTGAAATTTGTCGCGAATTGCTTCGTCGACAATTTCATCATGACGTTCTGGACTTCCAGGAGGTTGGCGTGCACGGACTCGATTTGTTCTTTCGACCGGATATAGATCTGGAAGATCTCCTGGTCGATCGTCTTTGTGGTCCGCGACAAGTAGAAGAGGTTCAGGCTAATAATCAGCGTCGCCACGCCGCCAATGGCCAGATAGCCGTACTGGACCTTGCGAACGAATTTCCTGTTTCGGAACCGCATGGGGGAACTCTCGTGTATGCGCTATGATTATTGAATCTTGAATGTGATGGGGATCGACAGCTGAACTTTCACCGCGGCCCCGTTTTGTTTGCCCGGCGAGAACTTCGTCTCCTTCACTGCCTTCATCGCCGCGTCGTCGCATCCAGCGGGCAGGCCTTTGATGACCTTCACATCGTCGACGTCGCCCTTTTCGTTGATGTAGGCGACGAGGTAGATCTTTCCTTCGATTCGTGACGCGCGGGCGAGATCAGGGTAGACGATGCGTTTGACTATTGCCGGCAGACCGCCTACAGGCTCAGGCATGACATCGGCAAACGGGAGATAAGCGGTCTCTTTTTCATCCCCTCCAGGCATCGGAAGAGCCGACGGGCGAGCGACGCTCAAACCGCTGGAAGTGAGAACCACAAGAGTGAATAGAACGGCAATCCGCTTCATAACTGTGTCTCCGCTGTTTGATGGATCGGATGCAACACACTCCAGTCCATGCCGGAGTGCCACGAGGGGAGTCCCGTGTTCATTGAACGTGATGCCAATCCGATGCCAAAATAAATCTGCTCTCTATTGTTGTCTTCGAGCATGTCTACGATCTCTGTTCGGAAATTTCTCCCTCTCCATTTTGTAATAATCTCCGCGTCATGGAAGCTGACGCCGCACCTCGTTCTCCTCGTGCCGCCCGGGGCAACTATGCGACGGCGCTGACGGCCTCCTGCTGCCCCTCGGTCAGGATTTTCTCCAGGTCAAGGAGGATCAGCAACCGGTCATCGAGCTTTCCGACGGCCGTAATGTATTCCGCCTTCACGCTACCTGCCAGGGACGGGGGAGGCTCGGTCACGCTGCGGGGGATCCGGAGAACTTCATGGACTGCGTCGACGACGAACCCCACGACCTTTCCGCCGAGCTCCACCACGACAATCCGCGTGTTCTTATTGCGTTCGATGCGATCCATGCCGAATCGCCGCCGGAGGTTGACGATCGGGATCACCTTGCCGCGCAGATTGATCACGCCGTCCACGAACTCAGGAGCGTTGGGAACCCGCGTGACTTCGAGCATGCGGTTGATTTCTTGCACCTTGAGGATATCGACACCGAACTCTTCGTCACCAATTTTGAAGCTCACCAGCTGGAGGAGTTCCTCCGTCCCTGCCGCCTGAGCCTCTTCCGATCCTGTTGCAGTCATACGTTCCTCTGGTTGTTCCTTGCTAAGAATACCTCATCATACACCACGGCGTCCTCTTCGGACGATCCCCCGTCATCTTCGAGAGTGAAGAACCGGCAATCGGGATAGTGGCGCTCCTCATCCTCAGACATTTCGTGGTGGCACTCGGGACATCGTGCCTGCAGAACCCCGATCGGGGGATGATGGGGAGAGCGTTCCGGGAATTCGGAGATTCTCATGCTGTGCTTCCTTACCGCTTGTCGTCCTTGGGGAGCGTGAGGGCACCGTAGGGCCTTCGGCACCAGCCTCTCACGTCCCGCGTCCTTCCTCGCTTCGGAACCGCGACGCGGCGATGGCCAGCGTCGTTCCGCACTGTGCGTGGCAATGTGTGAAGAGCAGCAGGCCTTCGACGGGAATGCCGTCCAATGCCCGTCGTTTGAGATACACATAGCCTTCGAAGTGGTTCTCCGGATCGTTCAAAAAATCGTCGCGGCTCGACCACTCACGCGTGCACAAACTGCATTTCTTGAACATCGATTCGTCCTGTGCACCGAGCTCCTCCGGTCCGTCAGCAGGCTTCGCCGAGCAGATCAGGGAGGAGATCCTGTAGTCGGTATAGTTCCGCCGGCTTTCGAATGTACGCGGCAAATGCGACCCCATGGGAGCGCTCCCGAATCTCTTCCGCCGGATATCCTGAGATCACGATGGACGGGACATCGATTCCCGAGCGGCGCAACGCCGCGATCAGGTCGATTCCCGTCTTCCCGACCAGCTGGAAATCGGTGAGCACCAGATCGATTCTCGTCGTCTCGCATGCCTTCAGCGCCGCCTCGACACTCTCCGCCGGGAGGACGTTATATCCCAGCGAATGAATCAAGCCGCACAATGATCGGCGAAAGAGATCATCGTCCTCCACCACGAGAATCCTCTTTCCGGACACCATCTGCCACTGATCGGTAGTCACTTTCGACATCCCCCATGAGTTCATGATCCGCGCGTACTTCGCGAATCGATTCCCCCGACAACAGTGCAGAAAAGGGCAAATGGCATGCCAGCCCATCGCGAAACAAAAGCATGGACTATTTTGCAGGGGGCGTCGGGAGAGAGGAAAATGGCTGGCGAATATTACACAGGTGGAGAGGGAGGGAAGGGCGGGGATTGACCGGCGTGCATTGCCGGTCAGTCCCCGATGACTTCGCGGACTGTCTGGAGAAACTGGTCGGGACGGAACGGCTTTGAAACCACCTGAAGCTTTTCCTCCTGCAGGAGACTCGCGATAAGCTGGTCCGAAACAAAGCCCGTGCAGAAGAACGCCTTGAGCGAGGGGTTGATGGCCTTCAGAGCCACGTACACCTGTCCGCCGTCCATGGCGGGCATGACAAGATCGAGGACCACCAGATCGATCTCCTTGAAGCGCTTTCGATAGAGGTCGATCGCCTCGGGGCCGTTGTTTGCGAGGAGGACGACATAGCCCTCGTCTTCCAGGAGTTCCTTGCCGAGATCCTGCATTGCCGGCTCATCGTCGACGAGCAGCACGCAGCGCGTGGTTTTGACGCCCCGGTGGCGCGGCAGTTCCTTTGCGCTCAAGCTCGGGAGATACACATGAAATGCCGTTCCCCTGCCGACTTCGCTTTCGACGGTGATCGCTCCGTGATGGCTCCGGACGATATTGTAGACGATGGACAGTCCCAGCCCGGTCCCGCGACCGCGGTCTTTGGTCGTGAAGAAGGGATCGAAGATCTTCGCCCGTATCTCTTCGGGGATCCCGATGCCGGTGTCGGCCACGGAAATTTCCACGCACTCATTGCCTGGTGCCGCGAAGAGCTGGGGTCCGACGTCGCGGCCGATCACGACGTTGCGAGCCGAAACTTTCAGCGCGCCTCCTCCTCCTCCTCCGCGCGCCAGGATCGCGTCCCGGGCATTCACGCAAAGGTTCATCAGGACCTGGTAGAGCTCCCCATGATCTCCCAGCACAGGTGCGAGGTCCGGCGGGATCAGCGACTCAATCCGGATCTCCGCCGGGAACGTGTCTTTCCCCGACGAGATGACCTCGCTGCAGACCGTGCCGACATCGGTCGGCAGCGTATGATGCCGGGAGGAACGCGCGAACGAAAGCAACTGCCCGGCCAGTTCGGCCCCGCGCTGCGCCGAGCGCTCGATGGTGTCGACGTATTTTCTCACTTTTATCTGGTCGTCGATGTGCTTGCGCAGCTGCATCGAGAACCCCAGGACGTTGTTCAGCACGTTGTTGAAGTCGTGGGCGATCCCGCTGGCGAGCGTGCCGATGCTCTCCATCTTCTGTGCCTGGCGGAGCTGGTCCTCCAGCCGGTTGCGTTCGCTGACATCGCGCAGGATCACCGTGAAGAGTTTCTTCCACCCGACTTCGATCTGTGATATCGACGCCTCGATGGGGAACTCCTCCCCGTTGCCGCGGACGCCGTACACCAGGCCCAGGTTGCCCATCTGACGCCGCGTCACGCCGGACGTGCCGTATGCCTGCACGTGACCTTCGTGGAGACTCCGGAAGCGCTCCGGGATCAGCGTGCCGACGTGCTTGCCGATGGCGTCCGGCGCCTTGATGCCGAACATCTTCTCGGCGGCCTCGTTAAAGAGGACAATGCGTTGATCGGTGTCGAGGGTGACGATGGCATCCATGGCGGATCCGACGATCCCCGCAAGTTGCGCCTGACTCTGGCGGACGGCCTCTTCTGACCGCCGCCGCTCGGTGACATCGCGAAAGACCAGGACAACGCCGGTCACTTCGCCGGCCAGATTACGGATGGGCGCTGCGCTGTCATCGATGGGAATTTCCCGCCCGTCCCGGGAAAGGAGCAGGGTCGGCGTGACGATGCGGGTCGGGCCCTTGTTGGCCATCGCGTTCTGGACGGGATTCGTGATCGGTTCCCGGGTCCTCTCGTCGACAATGACAAAGACGGCGCCGAGGTGCTGGCCGACCGAGTCCGATTGTGTCCAGCCGGTCAACTGTTCTGCGACCGTGTTCATGAACCGGATTGCCCCGGAGGTGTCGGTGGCAATCACTGCATCGCCGATGCTCTTCAGCACCGCAGAGAGCCACTCTTCGCTTTCCCGCAGGCGCCTCTCCATCTGGTTCTTGAAGAGCGCCATTTCGATGGTAATATGCAGCTCGCGTTCTTCAAACGGCTTCAGGAGGTAGCCGAACGCTTCCGTGCGCTTCGCCCGCTGAAGTGTTTTTTCGTCGGCGTATGCGGTAAGATAGATGACCGGAATCTCATGCTGTTTCGCGATGACGTCCGCCGCCTGGATCCCGTCCATGTTGCCGCGCAGCATGATGTCCATGAGCACCAGGTCCGGGTGCGTGGATTCCGCCATGCGGATGGCTTCCTCGCCGGACCCTGCCATCCCACAAACCTGGTATCCAAGATGCCGGAGACGATTCGCGATATCCTTTGCTACGATATTCTCATCTTCAACGACTAGAACGGTCGTCATCGCTGAGCCTTCATGACAATGCACTCCTGAAACTGCTGATGGGAGGAAGTTTGCTACGGAGCCTTGAACACCACACTGAATGACGTCCCACGGCCTTCATCGACTTCGGTGACTCCATCGATCTGGTCGACGAGCGTCTCAATGAGCTGGAGTCCGAGCGTCGAAGCGGTGCGGATATTGAACCCTTCCGGGAATCCGACCCCGTTGTCCCGGACGCACAGTCGGGCAACGGACTCGTTGCGGGTCATTTCCACCACGACTTCTCCCTCCCGCCCATCCGGGAAGGCATGGATCAGGGAGTTCGACACCAGTTCGTTGACGATGAGCCCGCACGGGATCGCGAGGTCAACCCCCAGGAGAATACCTTCGATGTTGATCCTGATTTTCGTCGCGGCCTTCGCGTTCGGATAAGATCGAACCAGATACGACGTGAGATTGTGCACGTAGGTACCGAAGTCGATTCTGGAGAGATCTCCCGAACGGTACAGCCGCTCGTGGATCAACGCCATCGACCGTATCCGGTTCTGGCTCTCGCGGAGGAGCTGGACGATCGATGCGTCCTCGATGCGCCCAAGCTGCAGGCTGAGCAGGCTCGAAATGATCTGGAGATTATTTTTCACCCGGTGGTGCACTTCTTTCAAAAGGATTTCCTTTTCCTCGAGTGACTGGCGGAGTTCCTGCTGGGCCTTCTGGCGCTGCATGTGGCCGACCATCCCTTCGAACAGCAAGGTCAGCTGTCGCGCATCGGACGCGTCGTAGTCTTCGCGCTTGTTCCCGACGCCGGCAATGGCGACCACTTCGGAGCCGTCGAACACCGGCACCGCCATAAAGCGATAGAGCGACACATGTTTGGTCGGCACGGTGGCGCAGGCGCCGCCGGACCCGGGGAAGCGGTTCATGATGACGGGCTCGCGCCGTTTGATCACGCTTTGGAACATCCCCGACGGTGAAAGGGAGGTAAGGGATTGGACGTCCTCAAGCTGGCAGATCTGCAGTGTGTGCTTCGACCAGATGACCGATTCAAGGGCTCCTCCCCCCGGGTTCAGGAACCCGACGAAGCCGATGGCGCTGCGCGTTAAGCGGACCCCGTCTTCCAGCGCAACTTCCGCAACGTCTTCCGTGGACGAATCAAACATCTGGTTCAGGGCCACGAGCGCTTCGAGCCGCGCCTCGTTCAGCCTGATCGCTTCATCGGCCTTCTTCCGGCGGCTGACATCCATGCTGCCGACAACAAAGCCGGTCACATTTCCGTCGTCGTCCTGCAAGGGGTTGATGAGCGATTCCACCCAGATCCACCTGTCGTCCGCGCTGCGCAGGCGGTATTCCGCCGTGCCGGAGGCCCGTCCGTTGTGAAGCTTCTGGAACGTCGCGAAGACCCGCGCGCGGTCGGCGGGGTGCACCAGACTGAGTGTGCGGGTGCCGACGAGCGATTCCGGGCGGTAGCCGAGGACCTTCGCGTGCGACGGACTTGCATATTCGCACACCCCGTGGGTGTCGATCTGCGTGACCACATCGAGCATGGTGTCCGTGATCCGGCGCAGCCGCAGATCATTGTGCCTGATCTTCTCTTCGCTTTGTTTCCTGTCGGTGATGTCACGTGCAACGGTCACAAAGGCGAGGGGCTTCCCGGTTTCGTCGCGCACGGTCGATGTCAGTACTTCTGCAGGGAATTCCGTCCCGTTGGTGCGACATGCCTGGAGCTCTCCCACCCAGGATCCGGATGCCGGGAGGTACGCTTCCTTCAGGACCGCCTTCGACATGTCCTTGCCGCCGAGAATGAGGGGTGACTTGCCCACGATCTCGTCGGCCGGGAATCCGTAGGTTGCGACAAAAGAATCGTTGACAAAAAGAATCGAACCGTCGAGCGATGTCAGAAGGAAGCAATCGCGCGCGCATGCCACCGTATTCGCCAGGAGCCGGAGCTCGCGTTCCGCCAGCTTCTTCGCCGTGATGTCCTGAACGGTCTCAATGTAGTACAGGGGATTGTGCGCTTCATCGCGCACCAGCCGCACATTTTCGCTGATCCAGAACGGTCCTCCGATATTCCGCGTCACCTGCGACTCGAAGTCCACGATCTCCCCGCCTGACTGGAGCATGCTTTGAAACTCCTGGTGCCGTTGCGGGTCAACGTAGAGTTGGCCCTTCCGCCTGGTCATTTCGGCAAGGAGCTCATGTTGGTTCTCGTAGCCGTACATCTTCATCAGGGCGTTGTTGACGCTGAGGAAGCGTCCGTCGACGGTGTACTTGGCGATCCCCATCGCAGCATGATCGAAGATCCCTTTGTATGTTTCCTGCGCCTCATGATAGGAGTTTTCCATCATGCGGCGGTCGGTCACGTCGTGGGCCACGAGGACGACGCGGTCAAGTCCCGCGGGCGACAACGTTCCTTCGAACCACCGCACCTGTCCGGACAATTCCATCGGGAAGCCGAGCGCCAGCCGGCCTCCCTGATGCAGCGCCGTGTGAATGCGTTCGTGAAAATACTCGGCCTGCGGCCTGGGAAACGCTGCGTCCACGGTTGACTGCTGGAAGCGTTCCGGCAATCGATGGAGGATCGACGGGTTGGTGGGGGCAATGCTGAGGATCCGGCCGCCCGCGTCCATCACGAGGACGACAGCATCCATCGCTTCGAACAGCGTCCGCAGCTCCGCCTCGGACGTGCGGAGCGTTTCCTCCTTCCGCTTCCGATCGATCGCCATCGCGACCTGATGCGAGACAAACGAGAGGAGGTTCAGGTCTTCCTGGGTATACCGGACGCCGTCGGAATATGTCTGCACTACCAGGACGCCGAACGGAGATCCGTCGAGCACGAGGGGCACACCGAGCCAGTCGACGCTGGGGACGCCGATCGACTCGACATCGCCCCGCGCCACAAGCTCGTTGAAACGTTCGGGCGATGCCAGCAAGGGCTGGCCCGTCCTGAGGACATATTCCGTCAATCCCTTCCTCATCGAACGCTGGCCGGGCGGGGGGTCAAATTCGTCGACGAAGTACGGGAACGCAAGGATGTCCGTTTCAGGGTCGCGGATGGCGATATAGAAATTCTTCGCCGGCAGGACTTCGCTTACGCACCGATGGATGGAACGGTAAAGTTCGTCAAGGCCGCTGACAGTATGTGCGGCCTCGGAGATCGAATAGAGGGAGGCTTGTTTGCGGAGGTTTCGCCGGTCCTCGGTGCCGTCTTCCGCCACGACGAGGAATCCCTTCCCGTTTTGCGGCGCAATCGTCAGGGCAATCCATTTCCGCGGGTCGCTGGACTCCTTGAGCTTCGCCTCCATCTGCACGGTTTTCCCGCCAAGCGCGACCGCAACGTTGCCGTGAAAGTGCTGCTGCGATCCATCTTCGAAAAGATCATAGATCGTCGCGGCGCCGATCATCTCGGGCTTGAAGCCCAGCATCGCCCGGGCGATCCCGCCGACGAACCGGATGACCCCGTCGTTGTCGCATCCCAGAACGCAATACTGGTTCACTCCGGCCGGGCGCGATGCGGCACTGCGCTCTTCCCGGCGTTCATGCTGCCCGTCCATCTTCACGAGCTGCTTCCGCGTCAGCGCCAGCTCCATGGCCAGGTGCAATTCCCGGTCTTCGAATGGTTTCACCAGGAGCGTCGACATGGGAAGAGCACGGGCGCGATCCACGGTTGCGACGTCGGAACAGGCGGTGACGAAGACAATGGGGACGGAGAGTTCCTGCGTGATCGTGGTGGCGGCCTCGACGCCGTCGACGTTGCCCCGCAGGAGAATGTCCATGATCGCGACGTCGGGGTGCTTGGACCGTGCGAGGGCAATGGCCTCGACCCCCGACGACACCGGGCCGATGACCTCAAACCCCGCCTGGACCAGCCGTTGCCGGAGATCCTCGGCGATGATGACTTCATCGTCAGCGACAAGAACGCGATATGGGGTGCGACGTTTCTCCACGACAATTCCTGTAGAGCTCGATTCCCGGCAGGCCCGGCGCTATGCCGTTGTCCTGTACGTCCGCTGCTCGGGCTGGATGCCGAGCTGTTCCATCCGGTACCGCAGCTTCGACCGGGTGAGACCGAGGACTTTCGCTGCCTGGACCTGATTGCCGCCGACGATTTCCAGCGTCTTGAGGATCAGCTCCCGTATCACCTCGTTCATCTGAATCCCCTTGGGGGGAATGTCAAGGATGAACTTCCTGCCGCCGAAATGATCGGGACCGACGATATTCGTGTCCGTAGATCGGAGGAAGGTGAACTGTTCCGGTGTGAGCTCAGGAGTATTGTTGAGAAGTACGACCCGTTCAATGGCATTGCGAAGCTCGCGGACGTTGCCTTTCCACGGCAGCCGCTCGAGAAACTCCTCGGCATCAGGCGAGAGCTTCGGCGTGGGGCGGGTCAGCCGGCGGCTGTATTCCGTGAGAAACGATTCCGCGAGATCCTTGATGTCTTCAGGCCTGTTGCGCAACGGCGGGATCCGGATCGACGCGACGTTCAACCGGTAGAACAGATCTTCCCGGAACCGGCCCGCTTCGACTTCCCGGGCAAGCTCGCGGTTCGAAGCGGCGATCACCCGTACATCGACGCTGATCTCCTTCGTCCCGCCAAGCCGATAAAAACGTTTCTCCTCGAGAACGCGCAGGAGTTTGACCTGCATCTCCAGCGAGAGCTCACGGATCTCATCCAACAGGATCGTCCCGCCGTGCGAGAGCTCGAATTTTCCCTGCTTCATCCTTTCTGTCGCCCCCGTGAACGCCCCCTTTTCGTAACCGAAGAACTCGCTCTCCGCAAGTTCCTTCGGGATGGCGCCACAATTGAGCGTGACAAATGGCTTGTCGGCCCGCGCGCTCTTCTGATGGATGAACCGGGCGATAACTTCCTTTCCCGTCCCGCTTTCCCCTTCGAGGAGCACCGTCGTGTTGTCGCCTTCGGCGAGCTTCTCGGCGGTCTCCAGTACCCTCCGGAGTCCGGCACTCGTCCCCACAATGGCGTTCCTCGGGTTCTCCCCTTCGAGCTGCTCCTGCAGCAGCTTCACTTTGGTCTGGAGAGACGCGTAGTTCAGGTTCTTCTCGATCAGCACACCGAGGTGGTTCAGATCGAATGGCTTGACTACGAAGTCCGCGGCTCCTTCCTTCATCGCCCTGACCGCAAGAGCGACATCGGAGTGGGCCGTCATCATGATCACGGGCGTATCCGCTCCTTCGGCGCGCATCCGGTTCAACAGCTGGATGCCGTTGATTTCCCCGATGTAAATGTCGAGAAGGATGAGGTCCGGCTTAGTCTCCGCGAGCTGCTGGAAAAACTCTTCGCCTTTGTTGCAGACGGAGACGGTGTAGTTCAGTTCGCCGAGGATTTTTCGGAGCGTGTTGGTCAGAATGACTTCGTCGTCACCGATGAGAATGCGCGCCTTCCCCATAGAAGGATCCCTCTCTTGTGATGGTCAGCAATGATCCGTGGCCGGCGGGAACACTAACCGAACGATCGTACCATGATCGGGTGCAGGCTCGACGGTGATTTCCGCATTGTGGCGGAGCATGATCTGCTTGGACATCGCGAGACCGAGGCCGGTGCCCTGGGCCTTCGATGTCCTGAAATGTTCGAACAAATGATCGTACTGTTCTTCGGTCATCCCCACACCCCGGTCCCGGACGGTCATGAGAACGCACGGACAGGGCAGCGTCTGCCCGGGGACCGGTTCGTTGGTCAGCGAAGTCGAAACTTCGATGGCGCTCCCATCGTTGGAGGCGTCGATGGCGTTCTGCAGGACGTTGAGCATGACCTGTTGGATCTGCTTCGCGTCGACAAAAATGGGCGGAAGTGAATCCGTGAGGTGAGTGTCGATCTGCACTTTTCTCTGCTGCACCGAGATCTTGAGAAACCCGAGCACCTGCGTCGCCAGGCCGTTGATGGATTCCGACCTCAGCACGGGAGGCGTGATGCGCGCGAGGCTGAGCGTGTTCTCCATGACCGACTCCACGCGGCGGGCGCCTTCCAGTGCGTCGCGGATGATGCCGCGTCCGATTTCGTCGAGATCGGACCGCTGCTGGAGAAATTGCAGGTTCAAGGTCACTGCCGCGAGAGGGTTCCGGATTTCATGGGCGATCCCTGCGGCGAGCCGGCCCATGAGCGACATCTTCTCCGCCTGCATGAGCTGTTCGCGCATCTTCTTTTCCTCGGAGATGTCGCGGACGTAGAGCAGCACGCGATTTTCCTCCGGGCTTTTCAGCGGCCCCACCCCGACCTCGACATTCAGCGAGCGGCCTGCGCCGGTCTTCAGCACAGCCTCGCCCGAGGTGAACCCGCTCGCATCGAGCACGCGTGCGGAGAGATCGTCGCCGCTGAGGATCGGCAGCCCGGGGAGCGCGAGGAGCGCTTCGCGCGCGTAGCCGAGAAGGGCAATCCCCTGTTTGTTCGCGTCAAGGACTTTCCCGCTGGACCTGTCGACGATGAAGATGGCAATGCTGGCATTGTCAAACAGACTCCGATACCGGTCTTCGGAAGCCTGGATTTCCCGATTCTTGTTGACGAGAGTCTCCGCGTACATCTCCAGCTCCGCCATTTTCTCTTCGAGTTTCTTGATAATGATGGCGTGATGCTTCTCCAGAAACACTCTGTCGTCGATCTTCTCCTGGCGTTGCGGGGGCGGCGTCGTAAATCCGTAGTTCTCCTGCGCGAGCTCGTTGACCGCCTGGATGAGACTGCCCAGGCCGGCATACTTCACCACGTACCGATCGACGCCGATGCTCCTGGCAAAGTCCTGGTCGGCGCCGTCGATATAGTTTCCGGTGTAAATGATGAAGGGGATCTTCGCCGTCGGCGGTTTGGCTTTCACTTCTTTGCACAACTGGAACCCGTCGATCTTCGGCATCATCGCGTCGGCGACGATCAGATGCACCGGTGCCTTCTCGAGATACTGGAGCGCCTCAAGTCCGTTGCGACAGGGAACCGCTTCATAGCCGTTTTCCGACAATACGTCTTCGAGGAGGGAGAGGTTCTCAGGAACATCGTCGACAATCAAAACCCTCAGCGGGGTGGTTGGAGCCGCCGGCACTTGGCGAGGCACCGATTGGTAGGATTCTTCGGCAGCTGGCATGATGGTCGAGGAGGTTGTTCAGAGTAAAGCAACTGTCGGAATATGTGCAGCACAAGTAACAATACTAGCCACGTGAACTCAATACGCTTAAATACGTATTTTCCTCTGATGATGGAATGAGCTGAGAATTTCGCGAAAAGTCTGGGCTCAGGAGATGCTATCAGGATAGCAAGACAAACGATGGCGAAAATGAGTCTACTGGAGGCTACAGCCTGATTCTGGATGTGTCGGGAGGGAAGGCCTACGTCCGTGTCTGGAGGCTCACGGGATCAGGATTCTACCTGGGGATGATCACTATCCCGTTCTTGATGGCGTAGGTGACAAGACCTGAGCGGTCATGTATATCGAGTTTCTTCATAATGTTGTTGCAATGGGTATCCACAGTCCTCACCGAAATATGCAGTTGCTCGGCAACCTGCGTATGGGTCTCCCCCTCTGCGATGAGCTGGAGTATTTCCCGTTCGCGCGTGGTCAGCGGAGATCGCGGGACCAAGCGGGTGTCGTCCCCGTTCTTCGTCGGGTTTTCGTTCTTCAGATATTCTTCAAAGAGCGCCCTGGACACCGAGGAACTGAAGTACGAACGGCCGTTGTGCACGGAACGGATCGCTTCGGAAAGTTCATCTGCCGTGGTATTCTTCAGGATGTAGCCGTTGGCACCTGAATGGACGACCTCGAGGACATACTCGTCGTTGTCGAAGGCGCTGAGGGCAAGGATCTTCGCGTGAGGGACCTTTCGCCGTATCTGTTTGGCCGCCTCGAATCCGTTCAACACCGGCATACCGATGTCCAGGAGGACGACATCAGGATCAAGTTTCACCGCAAGGTCCACAGCCTCTCTTCCATCGCCTGCCTCGCCGACAATGGACAGTTCGGGATTCAGCGAGAGCAAAGAAACAAGACCGCGCCGGACGATCGTATGGTCATCGGCCACGAGAAGAGTGATCTTGCCCGAAATCATGAGGGAGGAAGGAGATCTTGGACGAATTCAGAGGCGAGAAGGAGCGTGCGCCCCAACGCCGCGTCCTGAAAGGTAGGATATTGCATGGGAACATACAACATCCCGCGCGGCAAGGACAAGGAAATCACTCGGAGGGAAGGTTCCTGAGGTCTTTCAGGACTTCATCAGCGATTTTCTCCAACACCTGAGGCTGATTGTAGAACCCCGAGTCAACCCGGGATTGAATCTGGTCGAGTTTCTTTTGATTGTCCGCTTCCAGAAGCGAGCGCGCAGTCGTGGAGACCACGGCCCGGTCTTTCACTTCTTCCCCTTTTTTCCCGTTGGAACCACCCGATTTCCGTGAAGGGTCGATGGGGACAGCGCCTGACGATAGAATTTCGTTGATAGCCATAACAGCCTCAGTGCCTGTAGTGGGCGATCGCTTTTTCTTTTCTCAAATTCGCGAGACGCTCGGCAATCAGGTCCCTTTTTTGCTGAAGTTGAGCCAGGAGGACCGAGTTTTCGCGGTCGATTGCTTTGATGAGTTGTAATGAACCCGGCGCCTGCTCACCCGGTCGATGGAGTCCCGAGTACTCTCCGAGCAAGGATTCCCGATGACCCATCAACTGCGTCACCTTGTCAAAATCCTCGCTTTCCGTGCTCCGTTCCATCGACTTCGTCAGGTCGAGAATCGATTGTAAGAGCTCTTCAACGGAGTTCCGATCGGAATCATCCCGCCCGGCTCCGTATTCCATATGATGTTCAAGTTCCATCATTGCGTATGATCGTACAGGATCCCCACGAGTTCTTTGATGCGCGCCGCAATGCGCAGAACATCCTCCGGGGGGATCTGCCGGATGACTTCCTTCGTCGAATTATCAATGACCTTAATGACCGTTTTCCCCGTGTCTTTGTCAATGGAGAACGAGATGTCCGTGCTGAACATCGCCATCGCATCGTTGAGTTCCTTCGCCAAGGAAGAAAGACTCGACGACTGCGTCTTGTCATTCTCGCTCGCCTTCTCCGTCTCGTTTTCCACGGCAGACCGGGACTCGTCGACCTGACCTGACATTCCCGGCTGTGCCGGTTCTCCCGTTTGCACGCGGGGACGGACTATATCAGGAATTGCCGTCGTCGATATCGGGGTGACTGCTTCCATGCTTCACCTCCGTGTTGAGCACCTTCATTAAATTATGAGCTTGTCGAGGCAAAATACGACAGCATCGTTTGCTGCGACTGTATTTGCTCAAGCAAGACCTCCAGCTGAGCATATTGGGTCCGGAACGCGTCCCCCTTCTTACTGATGTCTTCGTTCATCGACGTAATCCGATCATTCATGCTCTTGATCTGGCTGTTGTACGTCGATGTGGTCATTTCGATGGATCCGCCGAGCGATGTGTACCGGTCGATCTGGGATTTCAGCTGCTGTGCGATACCGTTGCCCGCCGAGTTGGAGAACAGGTTCGAGATTTGCGTAACGTCGGTGTCGACGAGGTCGTCGAGCTTCGAGCTATCGCTGAGGGTCAAAGTTCCATCCGTACCGATGGTGATTCCCAGGGTCGACAGAAGTTTCGCTTTGCCCGAATCCAGCCCGGTCACTGCGCCGCCCACCATCTGCCTCAGTGTTGTCCGCAACGTGCGCGCAGAAGGGTCGTCAATGAGGGTCCCGCGGTTTGTCGTCTGCGTGCCGGTCGACGAATCTGTTTTGACGGTCGTCGAGGTGTTGGTGTTCAGATAGGAGATGACGGCGTTGTAGTTCGTGATGAACTGCGTGATCTGGGTCTTGATCGCCGAGTTGTCTGCGGCGACGGTGAGGGTCACGGGGCTGTCGGATGATGCCTGCTGACCCGTCAACGCCAGGGTGACTCCCTGCAATGCATCCTTCACGGTGTTCGACTCGCGTACCATGTCGATGCCGTCAAGCGAGAACTTTGCGTTCAGCGCATCGGCGGCCGCGCCGGATTTGGCAAACCCTGCACCGGCGGACGAGGAGGCGGTCCGGGCGGTGAAATCCACTGCGTTGAGGCCGAGGAACGACTGGAAGTCTCCGCTGAAGCTCGTGATCGCCGAAGAAGCGCCCGAGTTATCCGCACTGATCACCAGCCGCGAATGCACGCCGTCCACATTGACGACCGAAGCCGAGATTTTTGAAGCCAGAACGGTATCCGCGTTGATCGCCTGGGCGATGGTGGTCAGAACATCCTTGTTGGAGGTCGAAGCGAGATTCACGTTGACCTGCCGGACGTCCGACGTTCCGACCTGGATCGAGAACGAATATGCGGTATTGGCGGAGAGACCGGAGTCTGCGGTGCCGTCAATGCTGGAAGAAAGGAGCATATCGTTGCTCGCCAGCTGGGACACCTTGAGCGAATGTGTCGCCTCCTGGGCGTACGACGTCGCCGTTGCCGTGGCCACCGTCGCGCTGGAGCTCGCGACAGCATACGTCAGAAATGGAGATAACGTCCCCTGATGCGCCATCGAGTTGATCGTCGTGGAAAGCGTTGAGAGCTTGGTCTTGAGCGACGACAGGGCGGTGACCTTCGCATTCAGATCGGAGACCTGGTTTTGCAGGCTTACCACCGGGCCCTGAAGGGTGGCTTCGTAATTCGCCACCAGGGAGTCGAGCCCGCTCGACGACGAAGAAACCGAAGAGACATCAGCCATTGAGACACCTCAATAAAACTCGATGAAGGGACCTCGATCCCCGGGGGGGGCTCCCACCTGCCGCCCCACGCAGGGAGTTACTGCAGATTATATGCTCTCACCCACGTTTCGCGCAGTTCCTCGAGGATTGCGAGGGCTGCAGGGTAATCGCGTTTCAGGATCTTTCCCTTGCAGTAGTCATAGAGTTTGAAGAGACCGAACGCGATTTCCCGATGGTCGAAATTGAGGGCGATGATCAATTCGTTGAGAGCCCGGTGCGCGAGCCTGGGGTCGTTCTTTTTGCAGCCGAGAATGGCGTAATCGTAGAGCCGCTGAATAACCTGGACGGGGGACAGATTCAGGAGTTGTTCTCTACCATATGCCGCTGCCGCGTGCGCCTGTGGTTGCATCGTGTTCTCCAGGAAATAAGCGGGGGAAGGGACCCGCGCACTCTTCCGTGCTTACGAATCCCCTCCCACCACGTTGCGAGATTACCTGAACAGCGTCAAGAAGACCTGGTTGCCGGCATTCGCCTGGGCCAACTGGGTCGTCGCGGTCTGTTGAAGGATCTGCAGTTTGCTCACCTGGAGCTGCTCTTGCGCAATGTCTGCGTCGTAGATGCGGCTTTCGGCAGCCTGGATGTTCGTGATCGACGAATTGAGATTCTGTTCCTTCACACCAAGACGCTGGATGTAGGAACCGATGGTCTGCAGGGCGGATTCGACCTGAGTCACCGCAGTGTCCACACTCGCCGTGGAGACACTCGCTGAATCAACTGTCCCAAATGTCGCAGTATGGGCGTCAAATCCAACCGTCAGAGCCGTCCCATTGTCATCGACCTGATAGGACGCCGAGAAGGATGAGTTGAACAACAGCTTCCCGTTGAAGTTGGTGTGCGCGACGATGTCGTCGATTTCCGCCTTCAACTGGTTCACGTCGTTGGCAATCGCCGATTGATCCTGTGTAGGATCGGATGCCTCGACTTGCTTCTCCTTGATCGTCGTGTACAGATCCCGCATCGTCTGCAGGGACTGTTCGGCGGTGGAAAGCATGTTCTGCGCATCACCGACGTTGTTCACGGCTGCGCTCATCATACCCGCGCGGGCTTCCATCTGCTTCGCGATGGTGTATCCGGACGGATCATCACCAACCGAGTTAATGCGTTTGCCACTGGCCAGACGGAGCTGATGAACACCCAGCTGGTTGTTGACATAGTTCAACGCATTCAGCGCATTGTACGCTGCGATTGGGGTATTAATGCGAGCACCCTCTACAGAAGCCATAACTACCTCCATGTGATGAAGTGAACTATCGGGCTTCCATGCCCATTGTGTGCAGCTCTTTCGAGCTTCTACTCATATTATCGGCAGGATCGGGCGAGACTTTAGGAGAATTCAGAAGAGATTTTCGGCATAAGAGGGGGGAGAACGGTCAAAAGCCATGCGTTTTCGTGTTTCCGATCTGTGTGCGTGGTCTGTAACACACTCCCTTCACCCTATCGGAATGGGGAGGCGCGTTTTGCCAGCCGTTCGACTTTCGATCGCAGAGCAGCGAAATCTTCAGGGGAAAACGAGCTTTCGATGCTCTCCAGACGCGCAAGGGCCTCCGTGAAGCGGTTTTCCTGCACCGCCAATTCGAAGGCGCAGCGTGTAAGATCGTCCGTCATCACCTCGTGTTCTTCCGCGATACGGATCACCGACGCAGCCGTCGAGAAATCCCGTCCGCGCAACGACCAGAGCGCTTTCCAGGTCAACGCCGTGGTATCCAACGGCTTGAGCGCCAGCACGCGGTCAAGTGTCGCGACCGCATTTCGGGCGTCCCCCGATTCATTCTCGATCATCGCTCGATAACTCAGCAATCGGGTATCCTTTGTCCCCCCGTCGGTCGCAGACCGAAGGCAACGAAGAACCACATCCTGCCCTCCAAGCTTCTGCAACGCGTTGATCAGGCGCTCACTTGCCCCGGGTGTCGAAGGATTTACCTGCAGCGCCGTCGCAAACGCATCCGCGGCTCGCTCCCAGCTTCCGATCGCAAAGTAGCAGCGCCCCAGCGCCTCCTTGACTGCGTCCAGTGGAATGACAATGTCACCCAGTTCGGCCGGAGCCTGCTCTTTCGCAGACACAAGTGCGCAGAGTTTCTCCAGGACGGGGATCGCCGGACGTGGATTCCCCTGCGTCATAAACGCCCCCGCAAGGAACCACATGGCACCTGCCTGCTGCGGGTACAGGGAAAGCGATTTTTCACAGTGGTGAATGGCCTGGCCGACATTTCGCGTCTTGAGCGCCGCTTCCGCAAGGAGATTGTGGAGGGCGCTGACGACCGCATTCGGCACGCCCGGGATCCGTATCGCCGCCCGTGCATGATGGACCACCGCGGGATAGTCCTGCACGAGCATGAAGGACCGGGCGATCTGAAAGCGTGAGTACCAGTCGCGAGAGTCACGCTCGACGAGGGCAAGCAACGTTCCGAGATTCCGTTGAATCTTGTGCTTCAACACTTCAAAACCGCGCTCATACCCCAGGTGCTCGATGATAATATCCGAAGGCACAATTTTCCCCCCGCTGCGGAGTATCGATGGAGCGATCTGCTCGTGGATCTGACGTTCGAATCGCACGCCGTCCTTTCGACGAAAGATCCTGGGATATGGCATAACTTGTACTACACGCTTTCCCCCTTCCAGACTCAACACGCTCCGAACAAGAACCTGATACGCGTCCGCCCGGGGATTTTCCAGCAGCCCCGCGAGCTTTGTACTCTGTCCGCCCGCCAGTCGTTCATCGGCATCAAGATACAGGATCCATTCCCCCCGGCACGCCTCGAGAGAGCGGTTACGCATCGAAGAGAAATCCCCGTTCCACGTCTCCCGAATGACCCTGGCACCGGCCTCCTCCGCAATCCGGACTGTGGCATCCGTGGAGCCGGTGTCCACGATGACCATTTCATCGACGGCATCGCGCACGCTCTCGAGACATTCGCCGAGGAATTCCTCCTCGTCCTTGACGATCATGCTGAGCGATAGGCCGTTCATCGGTGTTTCTCTCGGTGATTGGCAGCCACAACGGCAAGGGCGGCTGCAACCCGTTCAAGCAGCCCTCCCCAATGTTCGCCGGCATTGCGTCGGAAAAGTTTCATGGATGGATACCAGGGCGACGCCTCTCCCTCCCTGAACCAGCGCCACTCGGGCGAAGCAGAAAGAAGCAGCCAGACCGGTCGACCCATCGCACCGGCCAGGTGCGGAATGGAGGTGTCTGTGGATATCACCAGGTCAAGATGCGTCATGAAAGCGGCGGTTTCCACGAAAGCATCATGTCCACAGTCCAGCTTCGATCCGATGTCCTCGATGCTCCCGGTGGAGGGAAGCTGGAGGATCTGCTGAGCCCCTTCTCCCTTCTGAAGGCTGTAGAAATGTACATCCTGGACGTTCAACAACGGCGCCAAGGTGCTCAACGCCATCGACCGATCATGATCTCCAACGTACTCCTTGTTCCCTTGCCAGCACAGTCCGACCTTGAGACCATCTCCACCGATCAGTGCCTTCGTTGACGCAATCAGTTCGGGCTCCGGCGCGAGGTATGGTCCCGGGCTCGGAATCGATTCCAGTGAATCGGTGAAGTACCGGGGTATGGAGAGAAGCGGCACCCAAAGATCGAACTCCGTTTTCGGCGTCTCCGCAACGGTGACCATCGCGTCGACACCGCTGATGTTTTTCAACAACCTTGCCAGACGTTTGTGCGTTTCCAATATGACGCGGCCGCCCCGGGATTTGACCAACGGGAGATAGCGGATAAACTGGATCATATCTCCCGCGCCCTGTTCGGAGCGCACGAGCAGGGTTTTGTCCTCGAAAGGTTCTCCGAGCCATTCGGGGACGGGAAATGTCCGCCTGTCCACCCTCTGTCGGACATCGCTGATCTTGAATCTCCATCGGTACTCCTCCCAACCGCGTTGAAAATCTCCGGAGGCAAGGAGAAGAAGGGCCTTGTTGGCATGCGCTTCTGCATATTCTGGATTCAGCTCAGTGGCGCGGTCATACCAGCGAATGGCCTCCGCGATTTTTCCAAGGGCGCTCGTTGCGCCGCCGAGGTTGAACGGGATTGCCGCTTCCGTCGGCTCTCGCGAGTATGCGTCGAGGTAGATCTGAATCGCCTCGGCGATCCTCCCCTGTTCTTTGAGAGCGGAGCCAAGATTGTTCAGCACCTGAGGATTCGAGGGGCAGTGCTCCAGAGACCTGCGAAAGAGCTCCTCCGCTTCAGCAAAGAGACCTTTCTTCATCTTCACTTCGCCCAGTGCGGTGATCGCGTCAGGGGAACGAGGCTTCAAGGTCATGCTGATCGTGAGGCATCGCTCCGCACCGTCAAGATTTCCCAGATCACGAAGCGCGCACCCGAGGCCAAGCAAGGCGGGAGCTGACTGCGGGTTCCGGTCGACAGCCTTCCGGAACCACTGAACAGCTTCTTCCAGGTTCTTCTCCCGTGCGGCGAGGTTGCCAAGAGCATTCAGACTGTCGGTGAACCCAGGATCGACGGACAAGGCGCGGGCATAACATTCCCTTGCACGATCGCTTTGCCCGGTACCGAGAAGCACATCGCCCAGCCCCTTCAGAAAGAGCGGTTCCTGCGGACGCTGCGCAACCGCTTCGAGCATGTACGGCAGGGCGCGCTCCTCGTCCTTCTGTTGATGACAGAGGAACCCCTGGAGATAGAGCGCCTCCCCGTCGAATGGGTCGTCGTCCAGAACCCGGAGATAACACGACTCGGCGGCACGGAAATCCCCTCTCCGTTGGGCCTCGAACCCCAGCTTGAGGAGCGACTCCCTGGACAACTCCAGGGCGGGCTTCTCTACCGATTTGTCGTCAAGGACTGGCATGGAGATGAGCATCCTCTGCGTTTCGCGCGCCCTGAGTCTCACAGTGCGCAAGCCCCATTGCGCCCAGCGCTTTGTCTGCGGCCGCCGACCAGGTGTACATGCGCACATCTTCGGCGCCCTTCAGCCCCAAGCGCCGAATTTCGTCGCGATGATGATACGCGTGCTCCACCAACGCGACCAACTCGTCGACCGAGGGCTCGACCCATTCGGCAATACTTTTTCCCTTATGAAGAATGGTGGCGGACTGGAAACTGTTCATCAGCATCGCGTTGCCGGGAGAGACAATATCCCGGTGTCCGGAGAAATTCGTCGCGATCACCGGCCGGCCGCATGCCATATACTCCATCATCACAAGATTTGTTCCGCCCTCGCATCGATTCGGGAAGATGCCGAGATCCGTTTTCGCAAAGATCTGAGGCATCATTTCATTCGGCACAAGATCGAGAGTGACGATCCGGTGATGGTCGATGCCGTTTACCCGATAGAGGTGTTCCATCTGCTGCAGCCAGGTGTCCCCCTCCAGCTCGAAGGTGATGTTCCTGGAGACCTTCATCAGGTTCATGGTCTCGGGCCACACATTTCTCCACGAGTTCATCAGGACGATATCGCGATACTTTTCCTGAAGGATTCGGACCGCCTGCAAAACGACATCCTGCCCCTTCCGGTATTCAAACTTTCCCCCCGAGAAAATCACAAACATACCGTCATCCGGTTTCGGTGCAAGCGGACAAAAGCGTCCGGTGTCAACTCCCTGCACGAGCACTTCGACATGGTGGATTCCCGCGCGGTCGAGGTTGTCGCGGCACCATTGTGAACCGCAGAAAATCAATTCATAGCGGCTCGCGTTCTCGATGGCATGTTCGCCGAGGGTATTCTCGACGAAGGTATACCCGAACGTCGGAGTTCCCTGGTACGGCGAGGAGGGGGCGAGCTGCCGGTCACCGATCGCGGAAAGGAGCGGTCCGGGGATCCGTATTCGCGCGTCGGGCGGCTTCGAGACAATGAGGTCGACCACATGCAGCCGCCGCTCAAATTCCCGACGGAGGTTTTTCGAGCATACACCCCATCCGGTGAACTGGCCGTCGGACAATGCGAGGAACAGTGTGTCGGCCTCCGCCACAGATTGTTCGGCCGGCGAGGGCGTCGGTGCGCAGTTCTTCATGCTCTATGCTTTTCTTTTTGCTGCAAGGCGACCGCAATTTCACGAATCGGTTCGGTCCAGCTCTGCAAATGTGTCTGCCGGAACAGTCTCATGCTCGGGTACCACGATGTTACCTCACCGGTCCTCGGCCACCGCCAGTCCGCGGCGAAGGGGAGCAGCGTCCAGACTTCCTTCCCCATGGCTCCGGCAAGATGCGCGATCGACGTGTCGACGGAGATCAGGAGATCGAGGTTGTCGATGATGGCTGCTGTTTCCTCCATGGTTCCAATGTCCCGGCCGAGGGTCATGATTTTTTCACTCTGTGCCGGCTCGCCGGCATCGGTGAGCTGCAAGCTGTAGAAGGTGATCTCCGGAGCGGCAAGCAAGGGCTCGAGATCCTCGACTGAAAGCGATTTCAGCCGGGCGTGCCGATTGTTCGTGTTGCTTGCCCAGACCAGACCCACGCTCAATCCAGGCGTCTCCCGTATCCACCTCCAACGTGCAGAGCGTGCCGGATCGGCGTCGAGATATACCGTTGCGAAGGGGAGATTCGACGCCTGGATCCCGAGACGGTGCGGCAAACTCATCAATGCAAGATAGGTGTCAAAGGGCGGAATCCTGCCGCCGTTGACATCGACCAATGCGTTCGCCGCCTTGAACCGCGCGAAGAGTCCGAGAAGATGCTCATAGCACCCGAAGACAACCTTCGCCCCCCGTCGCCGGAGTTCCGGAAGAAACCTCACGAACTGAATCTGATCTCCCATCCCCTGTTCGCCGTAGACGTAGATCGTTTTCCCCTCGAGAGAGCCCCCATCCCAGAGCGGCTGAGGAAACACCCTGACACCGATCCGCCCACCGGTATCGCTGCACCGCAAGCGCCATTCATACTCCTTCCAACCGCTGACATACTCGCCCGAGGCGAGGAGCGCGAGCGCAAGCGAGTGGTGCGCCTCGGGCGATTCCGGGTCAAGTGCGAGCGCGGCGTTATAGGCAACGCGTGCGCCGGCGACATCATTCATCTCCTTCATGAGATTCCCGATGTTGACATAGCTGCCGGCATGATGCGGACGCAACGACAGAGCGCGGGTGTAGCACCGCAAGGCCTCCACGTATCTGACCTGTTGCTCGAAAACATAGCCGGAGTTCACCCAGGCACCATAGTGCTCGGGCTGCGCTTGAAGTACGCAACCGTACTCCGCTTCCGCTTGCGCATACCGTTCCGTATCCCGTGCCCAGTTACCGAGATTAAAGTGCGCGTTCACCGACGAAGGATCCGCCTCGAGGGCACGACGATACCATGCTGCAGCGGTCTCGAGGTCTCCCCGCTTCCGGCATATCAAGCCCAGCTCCACACTGGCAAGGCTGTGGTCGGGCCTCAACGCTAGCACGTGGTGAAAACATGCGTCCGCCCGTCCAAGATCTCCACGGTCGCGGGAGAATATCCCGAGGTTGAACCATGCATCAACATCGAGGGGCGACGCGGCGACGCGCTCTTCCAATTGCATTCGGGCGCGATCCACGACGGCACCGTAATCCGCCGCCGTCTCTGTGCTCCCGGCTCCCTGTACGTCACGTTCGTGCATGGATCAATGGAGAATGTCGTGCTCTGTTTGGGACCGAATCGTTGCGTACGCTCCTCAGTTGCCCTCAACCCGCGCTTCGACAAGAAGCGTGTTGTGCTCCCGGTCCAGGCCAAGAGCCATATTTGCCTGCGCAAGACCTTCGACGGCAGCAGTCGAGCCCGGGTCGTTCTTCACGGCCCACTCGAACATCGTCTTCGAGGCGTCGAAACGATGCGAGAGGAAGAACACCTCGCCGAGACCTGCACATGCCCGGGAGGAGTCTGGACGGAGGCGGAGACTCTGTTCGAAATGGCGTCTTGCGGGCTCCAGTTCCTTGAGCGACAGGTAGCACACG
The DNA here is from genome assembly GCA_035506295.1 of Bacteroidota bacterium. Lineage (GTDB taxonomy): Bacteria > Bacteroidota > Ignavibacteria > UBA10030 > UBA6906 > DATJPR01. Next base: position 64,699 of record DATJPR010000098.1, read on the forward strand.
CCGCGGAAGTTCTCGACCGCCGAGATCAGCTCTTGACGGTGCGATTCGTCCGAAAGTGACCGTGCGTCCTCTTCCACCGACGCCACGGAGGCTATGGCCTCACGATACTGCCGGCTCCCGAACAGTCGCTGGGCTTCGTTCAGCCGTTCGTCAAGACCGTGCGAGCTTCCTTCGCTCTCAACCCTGCGGTTGTCGGGCGTGCCTTGTCCGGACGATGCCTGGGCCTGCAGTGCTGCAGAATTCTCCGGATCGAGCTCGAGAACTCTCGCAAGGAGCCGCCGGGCTTCCTCGTGTGCTCCTCCGGCGAGAAGCAGTTGTGCAAGGCCGGTGAGGGCTTTGGTGGAATTCGGCGCAATGCCGATTGCTTGTCGATACCATCCTGCCGCAATGTCGCGCTCGCCGATCCGTGCAGCGATGGAACCTGCCAGACAGAGCAACTCGTCGAAGCGTGCCGCCACGCTCATCCCGTCCGCATCGTGGTAGTGACTGATCGCCTCCGTAACGCAAGCGAGCGCATCCGGGAGCGAGCCTTCCTCAATCGCAGCCCGCGCCCGGTCGAACCAGCGAAGGAATTCGGAGGTCCTGACAGGGATATGCACGCCCCGTACGGCGGGTCGCTTCTGGAGCGTCCAGATCTCCTCGGGAGTTCCTCCCCACTTCTGCGAGAAGACATGCAGATTCGTCTCCAACCGACGTCGGTACTTCTCCTTGCCGTCGGCGAGGAAACTCTTCGAGCCGAAATGATGGACGAACACATCCTTCGCAACAACGCTTTTGAACCCCGCAATGTTGGCTCTCAGACAATAGTCGTCGTCCTCATAATTCCCCGGCGTGAAGCGCTCGTCCACCCCTCCCACCGCCTCGAGGACATCTCGTGTCATCAGTGTGCAGAAGAACGCCACCCTTGGCACCACCTGCGTCTGACCTGAGCTCCTTTTCGCAGCGGCGGCGGCATATTCGTGCATTTCGTCGATCGTCGCGTACTTCGCTTCCTGGTCGAACTGTGCCCCGCTGATGCGATTACTCATCGGCCCGACGATCCCGACTCGTTCCTGGCTGTGCGCCACTTCGAGTAGGCGTTCGAGCCAGCCGTCTGTGACGACGGCGTCGTTGTTCAGGAGAAGCACATCCTCCCCGACAGCTGCCGCGATGCCCTGATTCATTGCTGCCGGGAAGCCCTTGTTCTCCGCGTTCCGGATGAGGCGCACCTCGGGATATTGCCTCAGCGCATCGACTGTGCCGTCGGTTGAACCATTGTCGACAACGATGATCTCGTGACTTGCTCGTGTGTGGCGCCGGATACTGTCCAGACACTGCCGGGTATAGTCGATCTGGTTGTAGGTCGCGAGGATGATCGAGACCTGAGGAGGAGTAGGATAGCGGAGCGCTCGATACGACGTGAAGGACGCTCTCGTGTCGAAACTTGTGATATACGCCAGTCGATTCCTGGTGGCGTCCGCGGAATATTGGCGCTTCACCAGCTCGAGCCCGTCGCGGACGAGCTGACTCCAGAGGTCCTCATTTCCATAGAGCTTGACCACCGCCGCGGCAAATGCTTCCGGATCGTCCGCGATCAGCGCATGCTTGCCGTCGACAATGTTCATCCCTTCGGCGGCGATGGTCGTCATCACGCACGGGAGACCGTGGGCGATCGCCTCGCCGACTTTCCCTTTGACGCCCGCTCCATATCGGATGGGGACCACCGAAAGCCTGCAACGGTCGAAATATTCCGTCAGGCTTGGAACCCAGCCGGTCACGGTGATGTCCGGCCCCTGGAGCGAGGTGATGCCCGGCGGCGGATTGTTCCCCACAACAAGAAGCTGCACGCCGGGTAACGAGCGCCGGACGATCGGGAAAATCCTCTCGACGAAATAGGTGACGGCATCCTGGTTGGGAGCATGATTGAAATTGCCGACAAACAGAAGATCTTTCCTCGCACCGAATGGCACGGACGAGGGTGCGGGCTCGTGGATGTTCGTCATGATGAACACCGGTTTCGAGGGGAGGTCGGTCATGAGAACACGCCGATCTTCCTCGGTCACCGTGGTCACACAATCCGCCTTCGCGTAGACCGCGAGTTCGCGACGCTTTTTTTCCTGCGCTTCCTTCTGGAGCTTCTTGTCCTTCAGCAGGTCAGCTTGCCGCGCCTCCCGGAGATAGTGCAAGTCGTGGGTATCAATGATGATTGGCGTGTCCGGCAGTTCCTCGCGGACGAAATCCATGAAGTACTCGGCGACGAACCAGAAACTGAGGTAGACGAAGTCGGGCGCCCGGGTTTTCAGGTCGAGGCGTGCGATGATTTGCCTGAGTATCCCACGGACATCCGGCGAATTCCTGAGAGCCCACCATTGTTCGTACCCGAGCCAGATGAACTCCACGCCGAGTGCTCTCAGCTCCATGAGATAGGACTCGGATGTCGGGCCGAGATTTGCACCGACGAGATGCGCATACGTAACCTGCCACCCCAGCTTGACCATTTCCTTGAGGGTGTTGTACATGCGCAGCGTGCCTGAGGCCTTGTCGGGTAACGGCGGCCAGTCATCGATGATCAGGACAGAACGCGTCCTGCTCCGGCGGGATGCCTCGAAGACCACTCGTTGTTCGTTCGCGTGCTGTTTTCCAAGCCGATGCTGCCACCGCTCCCGGAACTTTGGAAGATTGACCTCCTGAAACCGCTTAAAGCCCTTTGTCACATCCTTCCCAGCCGTGACGCCTTCGTGGTGTATCACTGCCGCGGTCGGACAATAGTAGACTTTGAATCCCAGCTCGCGCACGGCAAAGCAGAGATCACTGTCTTCGCAGTAGGCAGGCGCGTACCGTTCATCAAAGCCACCAAGAAGCTTGAACAGATCCGCCCTCACCATAAGCGCTGCGCCGGAACAGTAGTCGACCTCCCGGACAAAGGACACCAGGGAGCTTTTCGCGAGAAACCCTCTTCCGTAGTTCCACCCGTTCCCGTCCGAAAAAATGATACCTCCGGCTTCCTGGACCGTACGATCGGTAGAGAGAAGCCGGGCGCCGACGGCCCCCGCATCGGGATGAGCCGCCATGCACCCGAGCATTTCCGTCAGCCAACCCTTCTGCACTTCCGTGTCATTGTTCAGGAAGACCAGGATCTCGCCCGAGGCCTGCCGGGCCGCAAGGTTGTTCCCTCCGACAAAGCCGAGGTTCGTGCGCGACTGGATGAACGTGATCTTCCGGGAAAACATCTCGAGATACCCCGGCGTATCGTCGACCGAGGCATTATCAACGACAAGGACTTCGAGGTTGGGATATTCCGTATTGGCAAACAGTGCGGACAGGCACTTGATCGTATAGTCGAGCTTGTTGTAACAGAGGATGATGACCGAGACTTTCGGCCCCGAAGCATCTGCGTTGTCGGATCGGGCCCTTCCCTGTTCCACAATCGAGGCGATTGATGCATCGCCGAAGGGAAATGATCTCGCGAGAGCGCTCACATGGCAGGCGATGCCTTCCTTCGTCTTCGAGCGGTCCATGCATTCGGCATAGAGGCGAAACGCGCTTTCTCTGTTGCCGAGCGCGAGCATGGTGTGTGCGAGATAGAACAGTGCGTACAGGTCGGTGGGATTTTCCGAGAGCGCGGCTTCAAAACGTTCCTTGGCGACACGGAATTCGTGCCGGTAGTAGAATATGCGCCCGAGAAGCTTGTTGATCTCCGCGCGGTCTGCCTGTTCACGACCATCAGCCTCAAGCGCCGTGCGTAAGCAGGCGATCGCATCATCGTACCGGTCGGCGCAGAATAGCTCTTGAACGGTGTGAACGAAAGGATCTGAGAGGGTCATAGAAGTCCGCTTCCTCCCCTCTTATACCGCAAGTGCCACGATGTAGTGCGCAAATCCGAGCCGCGACCAGACGCCGTAGGTGCAAAGCTCTTCGTCGTTGTGTGCGGCACCCTGCATGATCATCGTGTCTTCCGTAAATCGATTCCGGATGGCACCGGCCTGCGCAATGCGGAACCCGGATGCTTCTACGAGCGACTTGAGCTCGTTCAGACCGAAGGTTCTCCGGTGCGTGCTGTCGTCGAAGAAGTTCACCGTTGACACAGGAACACCTGCAGCGAGGAATTCTAGGCGCGAGGGGAAATCCATGGACTCAAGCGTGGGAACTTCGATAAATGCTTCGCCGCCCAAGCGCATGACCCGGCGCAGCTCGCACATGAGGTTCTTCGGCTCTTCAATGTGCTCCAGAACGTGCGAAAGGACCGCCGCATCAAAGAAGGACGGCTCGAATTTTAGCTCCTCCTTATCGAGGTTGCAGATCTGATACCCGGCATATTTGTCGAAGAGCTCGGCTTTCTGAAGATCGACCGCGTACAGGTGCAGATCGGTCCTGTGTGGTTCCAGCCACGTTTTCCAGGTGACGAGCCCCCCACCGCCGGCACCAATGTCGATCACGTTGCCCCCCGGCCTTACAGATTTAAAGAATCGAAACCGGGGGTGAAGGGTCCAGTACCACGTCAGCAGGGCATTCCGATCTGTCACCGGTAACCCGACGAGGGCATCGAGGTCGATATCCCCGATCACGCGGGGTACCGTGCCTCCAGCGGATGCGCGATCGGCATTTCCCTTAGAGTTTTCGCGCTGCCGAGAGACCAGCTGCTCCATCTCCGCGGCCTGTTGATGCATCCCGAGTGAGTGGCAGACGTCGATGATGTTTTCCGCGAAGGACAGGTTCGTCGGATCGAGACGCAGGGCTTGCAGCATATGGGCGAGCGCCGCCGTGTGATCACCGGATCTGAACTGAAGCACACCCAGGTCGTTATGCGCAGCAGCGTTGTTGGGAGCGTTCCGAAGGAACTCTTCGAGCTGCTGTGCAGCCTGGCCGAAGTCGCCCGATTCAATAAACTGGTGAGCCAGCTCGTAGGAGTTTTGTGGCGGCATATTCATGGCCCCGTCCATCGTTCACAATTTGATGACCACACACTGACCGGTTGGTAAATACCAGGGTCTTTCGTCTTTATCACTGAAGAATTGATCGACCGCCTGCTTTGCGCCCGGACAACTCTCGAACCCGTAATCGTCGAACACCATCACGCCGCCCTTCACCATCCGCGGATAGAAGAAGTCGCAACTGTCGAGCACCGACCGGTAGATGTCCACATCGATATGGACGAAACAAAATCGGTACGGCTCGATCGGCCCCGCCGTGCCAGGGAAGAAACCGGGATAGTACCGGACGCCTTCTCCCGTTCCCACGACGCGCTGAACTCCTTCGAGCGATGTATCGGCAAAGTCTCCTTTGTGATGCAGATCCCGGTCGGGATCCGTCTCCGGCATACCGTCAAATGTGTCGAAGAGATGCAGCATTTTCTGCGATCCGTGAAGGAGTGAAGCAATCAGCTTGGCCGTTCCGCCTTTGTACACACCAACCTCGGCGACATGCCCCTCGAGGCGGAGACTCTGGAGAGCGAACTGATACAACATGAAACAGCGTTGCTTATCGACGAGCGTGAAGGGCACGCTCGCCATGGCATGCTGAAAATCCTTGTCGATGTCCCATACCGGTATCGGGCTCATGCTGATCGAAGGCGTGGCCGTACGCACTGCAGTAGTTGCGGGGCCGGGCTTGGTGGCAAGGAACATGACTTGCTCCCCACCGAGATACCCGAACTCGTCGGATTCATACAGGACGGCCTCAGCCGACACGAACCCGATTTCCTCCAGTACTCGGAGAACGTCCCATCCGAAAACCTGATAGCACAAGCATCCTCCCCCCGGGTGGATCGGATCGCCGTGATACTCCGGTGGCTGAAGATGTTCGATTGATCCATCGGCGCGGACCACGGCCCGGATCATGGTCGTGGGGGCTGTCCTTTCAAAAGGAACAGAAAAGAACAACGCTCCGCCGGGTTTCAACACCCTGAAGCTTTCCTTGAATGCCTTTGCGTAATCGGGGATATGCTCGAACACGTCAAAGGAAAGAACGCAGTCGAGGCTATCGCCGGAGAAACTCAGGTTGGTGAAATCTTCATGTCGCACCCCCTGACGATCCATCGTTCCCGGCGCAAGGCTTGGATTGATGAATTCGCTGCCGGTGACATTCCGGTACTTTCCTGAAAGCAGGCGATAGAACGGCGTGGTCTGCTCGGCGATGTATATCGCCGAGCCGAGCGTCGGATGGAGCATCGATTCCACGAGGTGCATTGCGGCCCGCATCCGGTTGGTGAGGCCGCACTGGGGGCAGACGACGGTCTCCCGCCAATTGACGGCAACCGGGAAGCCCTGCTCGTCGTGCCGGGCTGACTGCACCCGGAATACCACGTCGTCGTCGCAGACATAGCAGTGGCCCTCGACGCCGAACCCCTCTTCGGTTCTCTGCAGGAGAACCTTCCATTCTTCATCGGATCTGGGCTGTGCGCCGGCAGAGAACAAGTGTTTATGGTACTCATCAAGCGAAGAACATCGCTTGGGCGTGAATTCAATTTCTGTGTTTCGCCGGCTCGTCTCGCGGATCGAGAGCCTCCGGAGCAGGTCCATGGCCTCCTGGCTGGCGGGATTGAGCGACAGCACATGATTGACCAGGGTGAAGCCGCTTTCCACCTCTCGTTGCCGGAGGCAGATCGACGCGAGGTCCAAGAGCGCGCCGGTGTCATTCGGGTCTTCCGCAATGAGCCCCTGGAGCACTTCAACCGCCTGCGGCCAACGATGGTTGTGGAGATGGGTCTTCGCAAGCTGCCGCATGGAGGCACGGGTGGGTCGTTGCGCCGGGGCCGCCTTCTTCAGCTGCATCAGCTCGGCCTGATGTTGGCGGAGTTCCTTCTCCAGCGACGCTCCCCATATCCCCCTTGCGTGATAGTCGTTGGTGAGATCGTCGTTCTTATCGCCGAAGACGGAGGCTCCGGTCAGGAGTTCCGGTTCGGACGATGAGCAGACCGCCAGGAAATATTCGGGCTCGAACGGGGCGTCGGTCGAGATGCGGATCTCTCTCCCTTCCTTGATATAACTTCGCCAGTCGACGTGTTCCCCGGCCTCCAGCGGCCAGACATGTGAGCCGAGGGCAAGACGTTGGCCGAAGAGCGAGACGGAAGGAAATTGAACCTTCAGCTTGGACTGGAATTCGTCGAGGGAAACTTCCCTGACATGAAATGGATTGTTCGCCGGCGACCCTTTAGCATACACCTCGCGGTTCGGTGTTGAGACAAGGAAGACGCCATCTTCCTTCAGCACCCGCTTCACCTCCCGCAGAAATCCTTCCTGATCGGCGATGTGCTCGATCGTTTCGAAGCTGACGACAACATCGAAAGTGCGATCGGGACAAGGGATGGCATCGCACGAACCCTGCATGAACCGGAGGTTCGACTGGTGTCCGTAACGGATGCCTGCATGCCGCACAGTCTCCCCGGCGATGTCCACCCCGGTAACCGATGCGGCCTTTGCCGCCAGAAAATACGAACCGTATCCCTCACCGCTCGCGATGTCCAGGACGGATTTCCCCGCCACGAATTCTCTCGCAACGGCATACCGATGGAAGTGTTCGTGGGCGATTTGCCCCTTGAGCTCAGGGACAAACCGCTCCCCGGTGAACGCAAGCGCGGACTTTTCCGTGACAAAGACAAATGAATTGTAGCGGAAGTACTCAAGCATGCCCCGCTCTTGCACGGTCGAGCGGTAGCGTTCATATTCTTCCGCTGTATGGATCCACGTAATCTCAGATGGCCCGTACCACACGCCGCTCTCCATCAACGTCGTCGAATAGCCGAGCTCCTGCAGGAGGTCGGGAAGGTCAGCGCCAAAGTCCACCGTGACAAGCGCTCCCTGCGAACGCAGCGGGTCTCCATGGTGAACGGGCGGTTGGAGGTAAAACAGCGATCCATCGGCGTTCGATCTGACGCGCGGACGCGTGGGGTACGAAGGATGCAGCGGGACCGTGAAGATGTGCTTCCCTCCTGGCTTCAGCACCCTGCGGATTTCGAGGAACGCTTGCTCATACGAAGCGACATGCTCGAGAACGTCCTGGGTAACCACCAGATCGAACGTGTTGTCCGCGAAGGACAGCCGGGTAAGGTCTTCGCACAGAACCCCCTGGCGCTTTGTGCCCGGGGGAACGCCATCAAGATACTCGCCGCAGACATAGCCCGGCAACCCGGCGAGCAGATCGTGGAGCGGACCGGACGCCTGGGCTTCGTATATTTTGAGAGGCCGCAACTCATCGAGAAGGGACCGCAGGGAGGTTCCATCATCAGACTGGTGCGCAAACGTCACCCGTATCGCCTTTGCGACATCGCTAATCCGCTTGGTCGCGCCACAGAGAGCACATTGCGCCTCCCGGTAGTTGCCGTGCTTGGAAGAGAAGAGTGAAAAGGAACCGCAGATGTTGCAGACCTCGGCAAATCCGGCTTTTTCCTGAGCGTTGGACTGCACCAGCATCTCGGAAACGGGCATAGAACTCACCACATGCACAATATTAACCGCCTTCCGGTGTGAAGACAGTGAATAACGGCTCGGAATGATGGCACCATTCACTCATCCGGCTTCGATAGGCCTCTGTGTCGTTTTCACATCATCCAGAAACCGTGCCACGCGAATCACAGGATTATCAGAGGGGGAGTGAGGGAGCGGGAGAGGGGGGGAAAGGGGGAACGGGAGACTGGGGACGCTGGAACTTTGGGAAGGTACATCAGCAAACAGCGTACAGTGAGAAGATGGATTTCAACACGTTTGCCATCCTTCTGCTGTCCGCTGTTTGCTGTTTGCTGCTTGCTGCTTACCATCTTTCTGCTTACTCGCTACTGCATACTGCCTGCTCCGTCTTTTTACTGCTTACTCAACGCCGGCTCTGTGCCGCTGTCAAGTTCCTCCTCCTTGAGCGATCGGCCGGTGATGAGGCCGATGACAAAAAGAATGAGCGCGAGCGCGCCAAACGTGAAGATGGTGTCTCCGAAGACCCGGATCCACTTGATGGTCGCGACTGGAGAGGAGTACAGAAACTCCGGCGAGCGCGCGTACCAGTAGCCGTGCTCGACGGATGCCCACGTTTGCAGCAGTCCGACAGGAAGAAGACTGAGCACCACCATCGCCATCAATCCCCCGTTCAGGAGCCAGAACGAAGCGCGGAGCAGGCCGTCCTTCCATTCCTTCTGAACCCAGAGAACGCGAAGACAAAAGAGCATCAGCCCGATGCCGAGCATGCCGTAAACACCGAACAGCGCCGCGTGTCCGTGCACGGGGGTGGTATTCAATCCCTGCATGTAGTAGAGCGCGATGGGCGGATTGATCATGAAGCCGAACAGTCCCGCGCCGACCATATTCCAGAAGGCGACCGCAATGAAATACATGATCGGCCATCGATACCGGTGAATCCACGACGTTGCGCGGGACAATCGGATGTTCTCCCATGCCTCGTATCCCACAAACACCAGCGGGACGACTTCAAGCGCGCTGAAGACCGAACCTAACGCGAGAACCGCCGTGGGTGTGGCGGAAAAGTAGAGGTGATGCAATGTCCCGATGATTCCTCCGGAGAGAAAGATCGTGGAAGAGAACACAACAGAGGAACTCGCCGTGGCAGGGCGGACGAGCCCCAGGCGAACGAACATGAAGGCAATAACCACGGTTGCGAACACCTCGAAGAAGCCCTCGACCCAGAGATGCACCACCCACCATCGCCAGTATTCGACGATGGAAAGCTCCGTGTGTTTCCCCCACATGAGTCCCGCCATGTAGAATCCACCGATGGCGATGGCAGAAATCAGAAACAGCGTGAGCAGCGGCTTCTCCTCATCGTTCCTGCGGATCGCGACGAGGATATTTCTCCCGACGAGATAGACCCACAGCGCCAGACCGATGACCAGGGCAATCTGCCAGAATCGGCCGAGGTCCACGTACTCATAGCCCTGATGCCCGAACCAGAACCATTCCGACTTGCCAAGCTTGTGCATGACGCTCAGCCATTCCCCGGCGAGGGATCCGACCACGACCAGGAGCAGCGCACCGAACAGGACATTGACCCCGAAACGTTGTCCTTTCAGTTCCGTTTTGCTGACAGCAGGCGCGATGTACAAGCCGGCCGCCAACCAGGCGGTGGCAATCCAGAAAATCCCGAGTTGCGTGTGCCACGTTCTGGTGACGACGTACGGCAGCACTTCGGCAAGCGGAATGCCATAGAAGGATGATCCCTCGACCCCGTAGTGTGCCGTGATGACGCCGAGGAGGATTTGCACGATGAATAGACCGGACACGACCCAGAAGTATTTGAGGACGGCCTTCTGCGACGGGGTTGACGAATGACTGAACAATGGGTCGCGTTCAGGATGGACGTCTGGCAGTGCTTCGCCGCGCCGCGATCCGTAGTACCAGATCATTCCGCCGATCCCCGCAAGCAGGAAGATGATGCTCACGCCCGTCCAAACAATCTCATCCCCCGTCGGCTCATTCGCGATGAGAGGCTCATGGGGCCAGTTGCTCGTGTAGGTGATTGCCTCATTCGGCCGATCCGTCGAAGCCGCCCAGGAACTCCAGAAGAAGAACGCGGCGAGGTTTCGGAGATCCTGCGGATTTGTCACCGTGCCTGCGGGTATGGCATAGGCCTCAACACCCTGGGAGAAGACGCTTGCATAGTGGGCGGCAATCGATGCGAACGCCGCCCCACGAACGGAATCTATGACCACTGTTTCGTTCGCCGGACTGTACGTGTTCTTCCGATTCTCCTCCTGCAATCTTGCTTCGAGCGATGCCTGGAGCTCCGGAGACAAAGCGTCGAAGTGCTGCCCCTTCTGCTGCATGGCCCAGGCGTCGAGTATGAAGACACATTCGCGGTGGAGGTAGTCCGCCGTCCAGTCCGGGGCGACGTAGCTTCCATGACCCCAGACAGATCCGACTTCCATCCCTCCCATCGCCTGCCAGACGTTTTGCCCGGCCAGGATATCTTCTCGTGTGACCACAGCAGCGCCTGCAGGTGTGACGTACGCCTGCGGAATAGGGGGTTTCTTCTGATAGATTTGGACGCCCATATACCCGAGCACCGCGAAAGAGACAATGATCACCGACCAGAATGCAATCCAATAGCGTTTCATCGACATGTCCTTAGTGTTGGCGTGAGGGAGACTTCCTGGCTGTGACGACGATATCGTGTGACGTCTCGGGATTCCATGCCCCGCCGGAGAGATCGCCGGCGAGCGAGACGGCCGTGAACCCTTCCGATTCCAGGAGGGCAAGCATCTCAGGTGGTCGAACGGGAAGGAGATCAAGGCTGAACGTTTGCGTGTCGGCGTGCGCCACGTCGTTCCTTCTGATCACAAGCCGGACTCCTTCCGCTGTCGGCTCGTAGCGACGTTCCATGGTTGATGTGTGAACCTGTGTCAGGAACCTCGGCAACCGCGAATCAGGCCGGATCATGTCGAAGTTCAGGAACTGCAGGATGACGAGGCCGCCCGGGCGCAAAACGCGATAGAATCCCTGCACGGCAGAACGGCGCTCTTCACTGCTCCGAAGGTGTGGGAAGGTGTTTCCCAGACAGAAAACGGCATCGAATGATTCGTTCATCGACGTCGGAAGGTTCTGCATCGGCGCCACCAGCCCCGTCACGGAAAGCCCGAGCTCGGCGGC
>DATJPR010000099.1:0-15793 GCA_035506295.1 Bacteroidota bacterium
CAAGAGTGGGTCGACGGTTCAGATCACGGCTCGACCGAACTCGGGATGGAAGCTGAGTCAGTGGATAGGCGTGGGGAAGGGGTCGTACTCAGGCACCGACACAACGGCATCCGTGGCGATGGACAGCGTGATCACCGAGACTGCGGCGTTCGAACCAGCGACAGGAATTTCTGATTTGAAGCTCGGGATACCTTCGACCTTTGTGCTGAACGGGAACTATCCTAATCCGTTCAACCCGACGACGACCATCCGGTTCGGTGTCCCAACACGATCGGCGGTGCGGATCACGGTGTACAATATTCTGGGGGCACTTGTCGCCCGGTTGGTGGAAGAGGAAGTGAGTGCGGGCTACCACGAAGTCCGCTTTGACGCAACGAACCTCGCGAGCGGGATGTACCTGTATAGGATGCAAGCGGGGAGCTTTGTCCAGACGAAGTCGCTTCTGCTGGTGAAGTAGGGAAAAAGAGCCGACAGTCGACAGAGAATAGTGGAAAGAATCCTACTCTTAGTTGAGTAGACTCAGCAACGTTCTTGCTTGCAAGACTCGCAGCGTGAAAATCCTTTGCGGACTTAGATTTCTCCTGTTTGTTGGGTGTCTGGGCGCTTGTGCCGTTCAGGCGCAGTGGCAGCAGACTTCAGGTCCGCCGTCAGGGCCCTACAGTGTGCTCTTCTCCAATGGGTCGGATCTGTATGCGGCGACGGCGACCGGAAACTTATTCCGAACGACAGACAACGGCGATACGTGGCTCAACGCCGATTCCGGCCTCGTGCAAGGATACATCCGCGAACTCCATTCCTTCGGCTCATGCCTCGTTGCAACCACTGACAGCGGAATATATGTTTCGAGATCGAATGGTAGTGTCTGGTCGAAGGCAAAGGGCGAACTGCCGACGTCTCTTTGGTACTCGGTAACGAGTCACGGTCAGTACCTCTTTGCCGGCACGTACTGGAACGGAATTTATCGTTCGGCCGACACCGGGAAAACATGGCAATCCATCAATCACGGCTTGCCCCCAGTCCCTGTGTACTGTCTTGGCTCGAGCGGAGGGAATGTCCTAGCGGGCGTCAGTGCCGATAGCATCGGGCTCTATCTCTCCGATGACGAGGGAGACCATTGGTCGCCGGTGAACGCTCTTCGATACACTCCGGACTTTATCGCGTTCGACGGGCTGTTCCAGCAAGGAAATCTCCTACTTGGGCGGCTGGGGTGGTCCATGGCAAACTTCAGCTACCGATATCTCTCCTTGTCGTTGGATCACGGCGCAACATGGCAAACGATTGCCGGCGGTGGCGGTGATTTTGGTTTGCTTCCAATGTTCTACGATCTTGCCGGATCAGGCTCGGCAATCTTTGCGACATGGTGGTTTCCGCCCCGTGCACCAGTTGTAGCTTCCATCGATTCCGGAAAGACATGGAAAGACTTTACCGCCGACCTGAACGATACCGTCGTCTATACCATAGCAGCGAACGACAAGTGTCTTTTCGTAGGCACATCGCACTCGGGGGTTTGGCGGCGACCTCTTTCTGATTTGACGTCTGTTGAGAAAGCCGAGGATACGCGGCCAGACCGCTTCCGACTAGAGCAGAACTATCCGAACCCGTTCAACCCGACGACGACCATTCGTTTCGGTGTCCCAACACGATCGACGGTGCGGATCACGGTGTGCAATATTCTGGGGGCACTTGTCGCCCGGTTGGTGGAAGAGGAAGTGAGTGCGGGCTACCACGAAGTCCGCTTCGATGCGACGAACCTCTCGAGCGGCGTGTACTTCTGCAGGATGAATGCGGAAGGGAGGGGGAGCTATCATAGTATCCGAAAGCTGGTTCTTGTGAAGTGAGAGTGAGGACTTGCCTTTGAATTGGGCGGTGATGATTAACGCGGACATCCATTGAGTAAGAAATCTATCATTTATAAGGAAGAGCTGAGTCTAGCCTCTCCTCAACCGGACAGTGTTGGTTATTCTAAGTCCGAAGAGTATCTTCAGCGAAGACGCCGGGACGGACGCAAAGCTCTGTTTGTGGCATTGCATGTTCTGCGTCCGCTCCTACCAACATCCATCCTTGTCCGGACGTCCCCGAGTCCGGTAACGTTCTCGAAGTCCTATCATATGAGAAGTGCTCTCTCTTCTCCCCATGCACAATGCTGCGATGCGTGAAGCCTGACCGCATACACGGTCCACGCATGTCTTGCGCGAAACGGCTGATCCATCGGAAGTTGACACTCTCATTATTCGGTTGGTGACCTACGACCGACCAAGTCTCAAAGGAGGTTTCTTGCGATGGAAAAGACTTCGTGTTATCGGTTTGCCCTCGTTGTAACCCTCACCTTGGCATTCGTAACCGCCTCATACGGTCAAACTCACTGGAAAACCGTGTGGAGCGGAACTGCCTATCAGCCGATGAACATCACCGTGACGATGGCCACCGTGAGTGGCACGGACCTCTATGCAGGTGATGAGATTGCGGTTATTGACAATCATGAATGCGTCGGTTGGGCCATGATGGGACCTGTGCCTGGCAGAAACTTCACCATTGTGACCTCCATGGACAATCCTGCGACAGGCGAAGTGGATGGTTTTACGCCGGGGGATACGATCACCTTCCGGTTCTGGATGAACGAATTCAATGAAGAGTGGATAGTGGACCAACCGACCTGGTCTTCAGGCAATGGGACTTTTGTGGCTGGCGGCAGTGCTATTGTCACCCTGATCGCGCACATCCCAACACTTTCCGTCGTTCCGAGCGAGCGTTCTGTTTCAGGGACCGCAGGGAGTACGAGTTTTGAAGTCTCGAACCTCGGCAGCTGGGGGTTCGAGTGGATGGCCAAGTCGGATGCAGAATGGGCCACCATTACGGGCGATAATGGGGGAATAGCGCCCGGGACACTACAGCTTGCATACACTGCGAACCCGTCGACCAGCAGTTCTCGGACGGCGACGATCACGTTCTCTGCTCCCGGCCAGCGTGTCCTCAGCTCGCCACAACTTGTGACGATCACCCAGGCCCCGGCACAGTCCGCAATTGCGCAGGATGTCACGGTGACATTCCGGGTCAACATGAACGGGGCAAAGGACTACAAGACCGGACAGGTGATCAGCGGGCTGAGGGGCGTGTATCTCGCGGGGGATCAGCTCCCCCTACAATGGCCCCAGACGGATTGGACCTATCCGGACACCGCAAACGGGAGCCTTCAGAAGCTCTACGATGACGGGCTTTCGGCACACGGTGATCAAACCGCGGGCGACAATATCTGGTCGAGGGTCCTGACTTTCAAGGCCTCCGACGGGGTGTCGCCGCAGGTCGAGTACAAGTTCGGGGCCGTCTACCCGGGCGTCGACCTGAACGGACCGAAGTACCTGGACAATGAAAACGCGGTCTCTGCGAACCATGTGCTGACGCTCGACGATAAGACAGGCGCAATGACGGTGTTCAACGTGTTCGGGTCGCTGGGAGCTCAACCGGTCCTCCTTGTAGACCCGGACAACCAGGATGTCGAGAGCAGTGCGGGGACGACAAGCTTCGACGTGTCGAATACGGGCACGGGGACAATGCCATGGACGGCGAGTTCCGATCAAACGTGGGCGACCATTCCTTCGGGGAGTGCCGGAACAAACAGCGGCACGGTGACGGTGAATGTCACGGCAAACACTTCTGCCGTGTGGCGCGTGGCAAAAATAACCGTCACCGGGACCGGCGCCGCCGGCAGTCCCCGGACCGTGACCGTATGCCAGGCTCCGGATCATTCGACGATCTTGAAGGACGTAACGGTCACCTTCCGCGTCAATATGACCGGCGCGAAGGATTTTGTAAGCGGACAGGGGATTTCCGGGCTCAAAGGGGTGTATCTGGCGGGCGACCAACTTCCCCTGCAATGGCCGCAGTCGGACTGGACCTTCCCCGATACCGGGAATGGGAGTTTGCTGAAACTGTACGACGACGGAAATCCCCAGCACGGTGATCTCGCGGCCGGTGACAGCATCTGGTCCACGATCCTGACCTTCAAGAAGTCTGACGGAGTGCCGCCGCGCGTGGAGTACAAGTACGGCGCGGTGTACCCCGGGGTCGACCAAAACGGATCACACTACCTGGACAACGAAAATGGGTATTCCGCAAACCATGTGCTGATGCTCGACGACAATACAGGGTCCATGACGGTCCTCGATGTGTTCGGTGCGCTCGGGCCGCAACCGGTTCTCTCGGTGCTTCCGAAAATACGGAATGTCCCCACTAACGGTGGCAGCTCGACCTTTTCGGTGACGAACAGCGGCACAGGGACCATGGCGTGGTCAGCTTCGTCGGATCAACCGTGGGCGACGATCACCTCCGGGGCCTTGGGGACAAACACCGGCACGATCACCGTCGCCTACACGGCAAACGGCTCGACGAGCGATGCCCGGACCGCCGCCATCACGGTGACGGCTTCCGGGGCGATCGGGAGCGCGAAATCGGTGACTCTGGAACAGGCTTCGGCAGGTGGGATGATCGCCCGGGACGTTACCGTCACCTTCCACGTGAACATGGCGGGGGCGCGCGACTTTGTGAACGGTCAGGTGATCAGTGGACTCACGGGAGTGTTTCTTGCCGGAGATCAGCGTCCCCTCCAGTGGCCTCTCCTGGACTGGACCTTCCCGGACACTTCCAACGGCACGCTCGAGAAGCTCTATGACGACGGGAATATTGCCCACGGCGATCTGACCGCGGGGGACAATATCTGGTCGAGCATCGCGATCTTCCGGGCTGCGGATGGCGTTTCTCCGAGGGTCGAGTACAAATACGGAGCGGTCTACCCGGGCGTCGATCTGAACGGACCCCGCTACCTCGACAACGAAGCTGCCGTCTCGGCAAACCATGTCCTGACCCTGGATGACGCCTACGGCGTCATGTCCGTCTCCGACAAATTCGGCACTGTTGTGACAGATGTGGCGCAGCATCCTCTTCCGGCTCTCCCCAAAGGGTATGAACTTCTCCAGAACTATCCCAACCCGTTCAACCCGTCGACAATCATCCGTTACGGCCTGCCGCAACGGGCTTATGTGATCCTCACCCTGTTCAACGCCCTCGGTCAACAAATGGCGGAGCTGCAGCGGGGAGAGCAGGGGCCCGGGTATCATGAGGTGCGCGTTAATTGCACGGGCATGGCATCGGGAGTGTACTTCTACAGGATTCGGGCGGGAGAGTTCATCCAGACACGGCAGCTTTGCGTGGTGAAATGAGAGTCGACAGTAGAGAGTTGACAGTCGACAGTAGTCCGAGCTTGCGACGAACTGTCGACTGTCGACTGTCTGCTGTCCGCTGTCTGCTCCTCGAGCGATTTCCGCATATTGACATCCGCCCCTCTTTCGCCTATATTCACGCCACCACGGCATTAGCCAGCCACGTATATCCATGGGATGATCATGAAAATCGATGCGGCAGATTTCCGGGTCCGGCCGGGGAGAAACGTAAACCTGAAAGACTGGCCAACAAAGATCAAGCCTTTCTTCAAGTCGAAGAAGAAGTACGAAGAGCTCCTCCTGAAACATGTAGAGGAGCTAAGTTCGCTTCAAAAGCTTCACTATGCTTCGGCTCGCTACGCGCTGCTGTTGATCTTCCAGGGGATGGACGCAGGTGGGAAAGATGGAGCGATCAAACATGTGTTGTCGGGCGTGAATCCGCAGGGGTGCGAAGTCTTCAGTTTCAAGCAGCCGAGCGCGGAAGAACTGGCGCACGATTTCCTCTGGCGTACCACATGCCGCCTGCCGGAACGTGGGAGGATCGGCGTCTTCAATCGTTCCTATTATGAGGAGGTGCTCGTTGTCCGCGTCCACCCGGAGTTTCTCAAGGCGCAGGGTCTGGCTGTCGATGCGGCGGACGACAAGGGCATTTGGAAAGACCGTTATCGTTCTATCAGAAACTTCGAGGAACATCTGTATAGGAACGGTACGCGGATCGTGAAGTTTTTCCTCCATCTCTCGAAAGGTGAGCAGCGCCGACGATTCCTCGAGCGGATCGATGAACCTGAGAAGAACTGGAAATTCAGCCTCGCCGACATCCAGGAACGGAAGTACTGGAAGAAGTATCAAGAAGCGTACGAGTCATGCCTCTCCGCGACGAGCACCGCGCAGGCACCCTGGTATGTGATCCCCGCTGACGACAAGGAGAACGCTCGATTGATCGTGTCGCAGGTGGTGCTTGATACGCTCCACAGATTGAAACTTGCCTACCCCAAAACCACCGAACAACACCTCCGAGAATTGAAGGCCATCCGGAAGCAACTGTGAGAGCGGCAACGGTGCTCGGTCAGATTCTGCGGAGGCAGGTATGGGATAAATCTGATCGTTTGCAGGCCTCGACGTTCAGGATTCTGAATCTCGACGCTTCTCCGGCATGGAACCGATATTCTCTTCTCCTCAAGCTCCTGCCATTGCTGTCAAATGTCCATGTGCCGGCGACACGCCGGGTAGTGCAGTTTGACCTTGTCAGAATTCTGAAGTAACTTTTCGGAGGAGCTTCGTTGGAAGCCGGGATGCCTCCTTCGTGACATGTGCGAGGGGGGCGTTTGTCTTTTTTTCTGCTTTGTGTTGTCAGGGAGAAGGACTATGAACGCGAAGCAAATGTGCTTCCTTCTGGGCTTCCTGATTCTGTTCCCGCTCTGCAGGATGTTTGCTCAAGTACCGGCGATCCAGGATACGATCTATATTGCCGGCGACACTTTTCACGGTCGTGCCCATGCCGGATTGCTTGAATCGACCATCAATGGCGATACCAACGCCGCGGGAGCGCGACTGAATCCCAACAGAGTCTACGCCCTATTTCAAGGTCAGTACTATTTCCAGAGGGCGCCGATCAAGGTGTATGATCCTACCGGCACGCTCATCATCTGTGGCACGCCCTCGTCTACAGGGACGCAGAAGCCCGTCATTCTCATCGAGCCTGTTCCGAAGAGCTCGATTGTCTCCAATGAATATGGAAACGCTGTCAATACGGTCTATGGAAGCATCAAGTGTGCCGGCATCCACTATCAGGCGATGCAGCTGAACGGAGCCATCACGAATGAGCTGTTCCTGTGCGGGACGGCCTCCGGCGCGGCGCAATCGCTGGAGATCGACAACTGCTTGTTTGAATTCTGCAACATCGATCTGTTCGATTGCACCAACGAATCCGGCGCCGTCGGCGGGTGGCCCAGTGGGGCGAAGTTCCGTATTACCAGCTCCTACTTCCGGAACATGTTCTCTCCGGGGCAGTGGTGGGGTTCGAGGGTTTTTCAATGCAAGCATCCCATCGATACCCTGTGGGTGGAGAATTGCACGGTGACCACCGGTGGTATCTCTTTCTTGCAGCAGAACGAACTCACCGACTTCGCGTATTTCAATCACAACACCTTCGTCAACAACAAGAAGAACTGGCTCTGGGCGACGTTCTTCCACAGGCTGTTTGTTGTCAACAATATCTTCCTCAATCAGAACTGGGTTGGGGAGGATACGAATATTATTTATGGCTCGGGAAACCTCTACCATATGCCGACAAGCACGATCAATGTCGACTCGGTCAGTATGAGCGAAATGGTTCTTGTTCAGCCGAAGTACTACTCCTCTGATTCAAGCCACTACACCTCCGCCCTGGATCTGAAGAATCTCTCGGTCTTTGTGTCCGACAATGTGAATTACTACGATACCCTCTTGATCAACGGATACTACCACTCGAGCAAGTATGTGCTTCCCTCGCTGGGCACCATCCCTTCGTATCTCTCGTGGGCTGGCTACGGCGGCGGACCTTGGAGGATCCAGAACACGCCCGGCATGTGGATGAACGAGCGTACGCAATCGCTCTTTTCGAGCTATGGTCTACCGAACGGGGGCTTCGTTGAAAAGCGGACAACTGTGTCAGACCCGGAAACCGAAACGCCCGCCATTGCCGACGCGTCCGTCGTGGATTCGATGGCGGTCTGGAACCAGAACCAGTGGGGCGATCCACGATTCCCGAACGTGCCTGCGATCACCAGCAGCAAGTATATCTACGGGGACTACGATCCCACGACCCTCCCCGGCATCGTGAACGGAGTCAAGACTGACAAGGACACGACGGACGGAGCGGGGATCACGAAATTCACCGACCTGACGGAAAGCTTCCGTCAGAACATGTTCGTCTCCGCCATCGACGGACGTCCGCTTGGAGCACTGATATGGAACGACTTGCAGAACGCCACGTACAATTCCGCTAACGAATTGACCCTTGTGTTTGACAAATACGAATCCGAGGGATCTCTCATCATCGGGGTGGGATCGGATCATTCAGATTTGCCGTTGGGCCCGTCGCTCTACCAGAACTACCCGAATCCGTTCAATCCAAACACAGTTATCAGCGGACAGTGGACTGTTGACAGTAGGGTGAAGCTTGTCGTCTACGACGTCCTTGGGCGAGAGGTAGCGGTGTTGGCTGATGGTCGCTACCCGGCAGGAAAATACTCGTTCACGTTTGACGGCAGAGATTTGTCGAGCGGTGTGTATTTCTATCGCCTGACGGCGGGGAGCTACACAGCTGTTCGGAAGATGTCCATGGTCAAGTAGATCGTAGGCGCCGCATTCTTCCTGCATCCTACGTCCTACTTCCTACTCCCCGCATGAAATGCCTTTTAGCTCCTCACCGTGCGATGGCTGCCTGCCATCGAACGCCGACTGGACCCTGATCCAATTGAATTTGTGGTAGAGCCCGACCGACGGAACCTTCTGAAGTACGTCAAATGCCGTACGAAGTCTCCCGCCTGCACGAAGTTCATGATGAAAATTTGACTTTTCTTCACCATGATGCCGTCCGGCGGGGATCCACGAATCCTGTGTCGTTGAGTCCTCACCATCCATTCTCATGAAGGAGGGTTTTTCCATGCAACGGAACACTTTTCTGGTCGCCTCTATCGCCTGCTGCCTTCCCATCCTGGCGTTTAGCTGCAATCGTCCACCGGCCGATACTCGTGCCGCCGACGAAGCCGCAATCCGTCAAACTGATCTCGCCTGGTCAAAGACGGCAGAGGCAAAACAAATCGAAGATTTCATGGCGTTCAGCGTAGACGATCAACTGCTCCTGGCTCCGAATGGACCCATGATCACGGGCAAGGAAGGTGTTAGAAAGATGTTTGCCGGAATGTTCGCAGCCCCCGGATTCACGATAAAATGGCAGCCCTCGAAAGTCGAGGCGGCAGTCTCCGGCGACCTCGGGTATTCGATTGGGACGTACGAACTGTCCATGAACGATCCGCAGGGCAATCCCGTCGTGGACAAGGGGAAGTACGCCACCGTGTGGAAGAAACAAGCGGACGGGAAGTGGAAGGTTGCCGTCGATATGTTTAACTCCGATATTCCTCTTCCTCCGCCGCCAAAGCAGGAAGGAAAACATCACGCGGGTGCCTGAGCTGTGATTTTGTTTAGGACCTCTTTTGGGTTGTGTGGGAATGAGGAGAAACATCCTTCAGTCGGAGACTGCCTTGGAGGACGCTGAGCAAGTTCGAAAGACGATAGCCACACTTGAAACGCAGAGAGTGCTGCTCGGCGACGACGCAGTGGATGCCGCACTCTCTGCGGTTCGCAAGCGCCTGGCTGAACTCGAAGGTCGGGACGGCGGCACCGCACCATCCGGCTCATCTTCGCGCCCCTCTCCTTCACTCTCCGGCGAACGCAAGCTTGTGACCATCGTGTTCGCCGACATCACCGGATACACCGCGCTCGCCGATGTCATGGATCCGGAAAGCGTCCGGGACCTCGTTAACGCGTGCTTCGGGACACTGGTTCCCATCGTTGAAAAATACGGAGGCACGGTCGACAAGTTTATCGGTGATGAGATCATGGCTCTGTTCGGCGCCCCAATCACTCACGAGAGCGACCATGAGTGGGCACTCAGGGCTGCGCTCGAGATGCGAGCCCGGCTCAACGAATTCAACAGGGAACATCACACCGACCTTGGCCTCCATATCGGCGTCAACACCGGCTGGGTGGTGGCCGGAGCCATCGGTTCGGAAGGGCGCCAGCAATACTCCGTGATGGGCGATGCGGTGAACCTGGCGTCGCGCCTCAGCGATGCCGCGCAGCGGGATGAGATCTTCGTTGGTGAGGAAACCCACGCGCTGACATCGCAGATGTTCAACTTCGAGCCTGCGGAGACCATGGCGATCAAGGGGAAAGCCAGCCCCGTCAATGTGTACAGGCTTGCGAGTGTGAAGGGTGGGTTGGACCGCAGACACGGCATCCCCGGACTGCATTCTCCACTGGTCGGAAGGGTGGAAGAACTGAGACAGCTTTCCGCGGCGGTCAGGTTGTTGACGGCAGGCAAGGGGTGTACGGTTTCCATCATCGGCGAAGCGGGCCTGGGCAAAAGCCGGCTGGTTGCGGAGACACGTCAGAAGGAAAGCGAAGGAGTCACGTGGGTCGAAGGACGTGCGTTGTCCTATACGAGCACTATGAGCTACGTGCCGGTGCGATCGCTGCTTTACCACTTTCTCGATGTTCAGGAGGATACCGTGGCGCGGGAAGTCGGGAGAGCTCTCTCCGAGGACCTCCGGCGGCTTCTGCCGTCCGAAGCCGAGGAGATCTACCCGCACCTGGCGCATTTGCTCGACGTTCCTCTGGAAGAGAGACTCGCGCAGCAGATCAAGGAACTCAGCCCGGAGGCGCGACAGCATCGTCTCCGGCAGGCCTTCACGGAATATGTCCGCGCCAGGGCGCTGATGCATCCGGTGGTGATGGTGTGGGAAGACCTGCACTGGGTTGACCCCGCCTCGCTGTTGCTCCTCGACGCGCTCGTCCCCGTCACGCGACACGCCCCGCTGCTCCTTGTCCTGTTGTTCCGTCCGGCGACCGAAGAAAGAATCTGGGCCTTCCACCAGGATCTGCGCAGTTCGGAATCCGACACCTATCGTGAAATCAATTTGAATCCGCTCTCGACGCCGGAGAGCGAGCAGCTCGTCCAGAACTTGTTGAACATCGGAGAGATCCCGTCCGAAACGCGACGGCTCATCTTCCACAGGGCCGAAGGCAATCCGTTCTTCCTCGAGGAAATGCTCCGTTCGTTGATTGATGCAGGCACGGTGATTATCCACGGGGATCGGGCTGTCATCGCACAATCGATCCACCCTCTTGATCTTCCCGGCACACTGCAGGAGGTCATCGCCGCGCGCATCGACCGGCTTCCGTTCAGGGACAAACAAACGCTTCAGACGGCGGCCGTCGTCGGGCGGGTGTTCCAGCAACGAGTGCTGAAGTTCATCATGGAGAAGGAAGATCCTGCGCTTCTGCTTGATCCTTCGCTGACGGAGCTGCGGCGACGAGAACTCATCCGGCGGCGCTGGATGGACCTGGAGTGCCAAGACGGTCTCACCGATGTTCCGCTCGAAATCGAATACATTTTCAAGCACGCGATCACACAGGAGGTAACCTATCAGAGTCTCCTGGTCTCCCGGAGGAAATCGCTTCATCGAAGTGCGGCGGAGGCGATCGAAACCCTGTTTGTGGACCACCTGGAGCCACTTGCCGCCACCCTGGCATACCATTACGAACGAGCGGAAATGCCCGAGCAGGCTGTCGCCTATTGCATCCGTGCAGCGAACCGTGCGAAGGAGATATTCGCCAACAAAGAAGCCGTCGTCTCGTACCAGACCGCCCTCCGCCTGGTCGCGACGATCCTCCGGCGATCGACAACCGGGGGAGGGCCATGGATTCAAATGCAGATCGATCTGCATGAACGCCTCGGTGACGTCCTTGCCCTGATCGGCAGTCACGATGAAGCGCTCAAGGAGTTTCAGAGTGCCATCAAGGACGTGGATAAGGATGACGTCGTCTCGCAGTCGAGACTCTGTCTGAAATGTGCCAAGGTTCTTGAGGTTCAACACAAGATGGAGGAGAGCCTCGAGGCATACAAAAAGGCTGAATCTGTCCTGGGGGATCCGCCCGCCGACGTCGGAGAGGCAGCATGGCGACGGGCGTGGCTTGATGTGACGCTCAACCGGGGATGGCTCCACTACTGGCAAAATCAGGAGTCCGAGATGACCACGCTGGCCGAGAGGATTCGACCAAATCTTGACCGGTTCGGGTCTCCGGATCAGCGAGCCTCCTTCTTTAATTTTCTCGGAATGATAGGGTTCCGGCGTGAACGGTATCTCCTGTCCAGCGAGACCGTGGGCTATCTGAAGAATGCCGTCTCCGCGGTGTCGGAAACGGCCAATCTAGCGCTCTGCAGCTGGTCACATTTTCTCCTGGGATTCGGCTACCTCTGGGCCGATCGACTCGACGAGGCGGGAGACGTTCTTCGCAAGGCGCTATCGTTCACGGAACGCACGGGGGACATTGTTCTGCAATCGCGGTGTCTGACCTACTTGACGATCGTCTATCGACGGACACGGCAAATGGAGAAGTTCAGCGAGATCCTGCCGCGAAGTCTGGAGGTCGCCGCGAATGCAAAGATGACCGAATACGTGGGGACCGGGAAAGCCAATCAGTCCTGGGGCCTCTGGTTGGAAGGCAAGCTCGCGGATGCCGAAAGTTGCGCAAAAGAAGCGATGGAGATCTGGCGATCGCTCCCTGCGGGCTTTGCGAGCTGCGCCTTGCAGTGGACTGCGCTGATGCAGCTACTCGACATCGCGGTGAAGAACGGTTTGGTGGATGATGCCGTACGCTATGCTTGCGCGGTGCTCGAGCCTCAACAGAAGCGGATGCCGGACGTTGTTTCCACCGCCTTGCGATTGTGTATTACCGCCAGGGATGAACAGAGACAACCGGATTTTATCCTGGGGCTCTGCAGAGACGCGATTGAAAAAGCGAGAACGGAAAAGTATCTCTAGAAATCACCTCATCTTCATTCTCACAGTGAAAGGGACACACGATGGACATCAAGGATTGCGTGACCTTCGCGACGGAACATCCTGTCTGCTTCCTTGCAACGAACGACGGGGATCAACCCCGTGTGCGTGCAGTTTTGCTGTTCTTTGCCGATGAAGAGGGATTCTATTTCGTGTTCTTGTCACCCAAAGATATGGTCAAGCAATTGAAGAAGAATCCGAAGGTCGAAATCTGCTTCTATAATAATGCCCCTGACCTTTCGGCTGCAAGAGAGATGCGGATCACGGGAAGGATGGAACTCGTGCACGATTCCGAGCTGACCAAGCGGGCACTGAAGGAACGGGGATTCATCGAAGGGACCATCGGAAGACCGCTTGAGCCGCTGCTGGAGATCTATCGCATGCACACAGGGGAAGGATTCTTCTGGACGATGAATGACATTTTGAAAGAACACGAGCTGGAACGGATCGGCTTTTGACCTCAGTGGTGTCGGGCCAGGTTTCTAACCAGCGACTCGCGCCGACGAGATGAAAATCGCTCGTTGACAATATTCCATTATCGCAGTATATTGCCCCGGCAATTGTGGTGACATGCGGGCACTGGACGGCCCCTTTCTGAAACCGGGAAGGGGCTTCTTTCTTTTTCTCGCGATGAACCTGCCAAACTTCACCGGGAACTGGATCTTCGATCGAGAGGCGAGCACGCTGGAAATCTCTCCGCCCGACTCTTCGATCTTCAACATCGTCCATCGCGAACCGCAATTTCATCTCGAACGAACGCATCGGATTGGCGATGTTTCGGACACGTTCTCGATCGATCTGACGACGGATGGAACGGAAGTGAAGTTTATTCGAGACGAAACCGAAGTTCACGCTCGAATGTTCTGGGAAAACGAAACGCTGGCATTTCATTCCGAATTGAGAAAGGGAGATCAACAGGGTTCCAACAACGTACGATACAGGCTGACCAACGGGGGGAAGAGCTTCATCGCCGAGGAGGTCGTGAGTTTCGGTGCTCATCGGCACAAAAATGTCTGGGTGTTCAACAAAGTATCCGGAGAGGATCCATGAAACACAGATTTGTGCGACTCATTGCAGTGTGCTTCCTTCTATCCTTCGCCGTCGGCTTGGTCACCCTGCCGCTCTCTGCGCAACCGCGGCAAAAGGTTATCAAGAAGGGGACTGTCACAAAGGTTGTCGCCATAGCAAAACCAAAGGTCTTCAACGGCCGCTGTCCTGCGACGATTCAATTTGTCGGGACGATTTTCGTCAAGAATCCTCCCGTCACGGTGGAGTACGAATGGTTGAGAAGCGATGGCGCTACTGGCGGTCACCAAACGATTGAGATCCGGAGCGCGGGGCAAGGAGTGTATGACTCGTGGACGCTGGGAAGTCCGAAGGAACATCTCCGTGTCTGGGAGAAGGTCCATGTGATTTCGCCTGTAAATCGGACGTCGGGTCCGGCCACTGCGGTTGTCAACTGCAAGTAGATCTGTTCAGAAGGAGAACACCATGGCTGATGACGATATGCTGCACAAGCACGGCCAGAAAGGGAGTCGAAGCATGAAAGACAACGGATTTCTCGGCGGGATCTATGGGATGTCGTTCTTTGGGGCGGCTTTTTATTTCATTGGTCACGCCGCCTCGTTCTGGGGCGGCGTCCTGGGGTTCCTGAAGGCCATCGTTTGGCCCGCACTGGTCATGTACAAGGTCCTGGAACTCCTGAATCTCTAGTTGATCAGCGTTCCCGTACGTCCCCCGTTCTCTTCACTGCCGTCATGAAGGCTTCGATGTTCTCGAGAGCGGTTGCGGCCGGGATATCGCACCCCGAGGATGGTACAAACAATGGGGAGTTCCGGGTGGCGTCAAGGAGAAGTTTTGTCTTTTGCCGGACCTCTTCCGGGGATGATTGTACAAAAACACCCGCCGGATCGAGATTGCCGCAGACCACGGCGTTCGGTGATAGCTTCTGGAGAGCTGCCACAATGTCCATCGGCGCGCCGAAGTGAAAGATGCCGGCGCCGGACTGCCTGAGGAATTCGAGGTGAGGCGCCGAGGCGCCGCAGTTGTGCAGTATCACGTCGAAGCTTTCATCCTGCACGCCGTCAATAATCTCTTTGACCCGGGCTGAGGAGAAATTCCCGAGGGCCCTCGGCGAGAGAAGTCCGGCCGTAGGCTCCGCAATCAACACTCCATCCGCGCCTGCTGCTTTCATCGCGTTCGCGTAGGCAAGAAGAAACGCCATCGTTTTTTCGAGCAGGGAATCCACGACTTCCGGCTCTTCAGCCGTTGCAAGAAGACATTCGCTCACGCCGAACAGCCTCCCGGCAAGGGAAAATGGGCCGATCATGCCCGCGATCACGGGTCGACCCTCCGACTTCTCATGGAGACGCCGGACTGTCTCGATATAGACGTGCGTTCGCCCGTCTCCGGGTGAAGGCTGTTGGAGAGATTCAATCTCGTCAAGGGTGGTGACGCGTCGACCGGTAACGGAGGGGACTTCCGTCTCGGAGAAGCGCACTGCGGCACCGAACGCTTCCGCCTCGACGCTGAGATCCATGCACGTCAGGAGCACGTCGGTCTTCAGATGACGATGAAGCGTGAGTTGCGCCTCCTCCTGTAATCGCGCATCGGTGACCAGCTGCGTCACGGTGTTCCCTGTAAGCGCGATTGCGGGGTACGTCGCGATGGGCAGCGGCATGCGCCTGCCTGCATTTCTGACGAGAGATGAGAATCGTCCCATGGTTCATTCATCCTTAAGGTCACGCATCTTGTTTCATCTCCTGTCAGCCGGCGGGGAACCTCATTGCGTCAACGTAATATTCCTGGAACCGCGGGTGCGCATGCAAAGGAACATGGCGCGTGGCGTTCACGATCGAGTCGATGGTCCCACGCTCGGCGAAGAGCGCCTGCTTTGCGCCGCGCAGCGCGGTGTTCCCCGAAGATGCAATCCGATCAGGCGGAAATTCCACGAGGCCGATCCGTCGGGCGCTG
>DATJPR010000100.1:0-14083 GCA_035506295.1 Bacteroidota bacterium
TCCGTCTCGTAGTGCTGCAAAACAAGGACCGGCGCAAAAACCTCATTGCACATCACCGGCTCGTCCTCGGGCACGCCTGCAAGGATGATCGGGGAGAGCACAGCGCCTTTTCTTCCCCCACCATACACCATCGTGGCACCACGTTTCAAGGCTGAACTAACCCAGGTCTCCACCTTTCTTGCTGCATCCTCAGTGATCATCGGTCCCACTATGGTCTTCTCTTCCCGGGGGTCTCCGACATGGATTTTTCGAGACTCCCGCACCAGGGCATCTTTCAAGGATTCGAAGATGCTCTTGTGCGCGAAGACCCTCTGCACAGATATGCACGACTGACCGGCATTCCCAAATCCTCCCAGCACAATCCTCTCAGCCGCCTTTAAGGGATCAGCGTCGTGATGGACGATAACAGCGGCGTTTCCACCGAGCTCAAGAACGACACGCTTCTTCCCTGCCCGGCTCTTCAGCGGCCAACCGACAGCTGGACTTCCTGTGAAGGTGACGAGTTTAACTCTTTCATCTTCAACAGCTTGACTAATTTCATCTCCAGAACAAGGTAGGACACTCAAATAGCCGCGAGGAAGCCCAGCGTCGTACAGAAGAGCGGCGAATCGGAGGGATGTCACCGGCGCGTTCGAAGACGGCTTGAGGATCACCGGGCAGCCCGTTGCGAACGCTGGCCCCAGCTTGTGTGCAACGAGATTCAACGGGAAATTAAAGGGGGTGATCGCCAGAATAGGGCCGATCGGAAATCGCTTCACGATGGCTTCTTTGCCCCTTGACGATGGAACCAGGTCCAACGGGATGAGAGCACCCTCAATTCGCTTCGATTCTTCCGACGAAAGAGACAACGTCAAGATCGCCCTGTCCACTTCCAGCCGTGAAAAACTGATCGGTTTCCCCGTTTCTCTCGTGATCAACTGACTGAACTCTTCTTTCCGGTCAGAGAGAATCGCGGAAGCTCGCTGAAGCAAGGCAGAACGCTCATAGGTCGGATCGAGAGACCGGGAGCGAAAGGCCCTGGTCGATTCATCGAGAGCAGCTTCGATGTCGCTCGACTCCGCCTGGGAGACCTGGAATACTTCTTCCCCGTTGAAGGGATTGATGACCGGCTTCATTCGTCCCGAGGTCTTCCACGTTCCTGCTACACAAAGCGCTTCGCCCATGAAAACCCCCTAGTGTCGAGCCCCGAAGGGACCTACATTCGATTCCAGAACCAAAATGCTTTCCAGGTCTCGTGTTTGCCGCTTTTGGCAATTGGAAATAGTCAAGACACTTCTGGTCGAGACACTAGTTCATCCCTGTAAGAATGGAAATCGCCGTCTGAACTGCATCTGTCTTCTTTGCGCAACTCCGATCGCCGGTACGCCTGATTTTCAGCTCGACGTTCCCTTCCGAAAGGGTTCGTTCGCCGATAATAATCTGGAGCGGCATCCCCAGCAGGTCGGCATCCTTGAACTTGAAACCCGGACTCACATCCGTCCGGTCGTCGAACAGCACATCGACACCTGCGATCCGCAACCGATCATAGAGAGTTTCCGCTTCGCGTATCACCGAATCCGATCGGCCACGCAACGCAATAAGGTGCACGTCGTACGGCGCGAGAGAGCGTCCCCAGACGATCCCGTCCCGGTCATGGTGCTGCTCCACGTGACAGGCCAGGATTCGCTCGATCCCGATGCCGTAGCTCCCCATGATGATGGGATGATCCTGTCCATGCTCGTCCTGATAGTTCGCGTGAAGCGCCTCGGAATACTTGGTACCCAGCTTGAAGATATGCCCGAGCTCGATCCCGCGTGTGATCCTCAGTGGCGAGCCGGTCTTCACACTTTTTTCCCCTTCGCGGACCGTCCGAAGGTCATGATAACCGTCAATTCGGCAATCGCGGTCGAGGTCGATATTCACGAAGTGATAATCGTTGCGGTTTGCCCCGCTCACAAGATTGTTTGCACCCTTGAGGCGCAGGTCTGCGAGGATCGTAAACCGGCGTCCCGTTCCCTTCCCGTCGTTCAGCCCAACAGGACCGATCGACCCGCCGTCGGCGCCTGTCAGCTCGCGTAGCGCATCAGCTTCGACCGGCCGGACATCCGAGCCCATGATATGCGCGAGCTTCGTCTCGTTCAACGAATCGTTCCCGAGCATCAAACAGAGGACTGCCCGCTCGCCGGCCCAGTAGACCACCGACTTCGCAAGGCGCGATTCATCCACGTGGAGAAACTCAGCAAGATCGTCTATCGTGTGAACATTGGGCGTGTGCACTTCTTCAATATTCTTTCGCTCTTCGGTCCGGGTTGCGGCTGACGCATGGGACTCCGCCACTTCGAGATTGGCGGCATACTGTCCATCTTCAGAAAGGACCATTTGATCCTCCCCCGTGTCGGACTCGACCATGAACTCCTCGGATCCCGTCCCGCCCATGGCGCCGCTGGAGGCCCCGACGACAAAAAAGCGCAGTCCGCAACGCGAGAAAATCTTCCGGTACGCAACTGCATGCAGCGCGTACGCACGGTCGAGGCCTTCCCACGTCGCATCAAGGGTGTAGCTGTCTTTCATGAGAAACTGACGACCGCGGATAATGCCTGCCCGTGGCCGAGGTTCATTCCGAAACTTCGTCTGCACCTGGTACCAGATTTGCGGAAGGTCGCGATAGGATTTTACGTGGTTCTTCGCGAGCCAGCAGATGACTTCTTCGTGGGTTGGGGCGAGAACGAGAGGACGATCCTCGATGTGAAACAACGTCTCACCGAACGCCTTCACCCGGCCGGTTTCCTCCCACAGTTCGATCGGACTCAGCGCAGGCAGATGCAGTTCCTGCCCACCGATCGCATCCATCTCTTCACGCACGATCGTACAGATTTTCTCCAAGACCCGGTAGCCGAGCGGGAGAAACAGATGAACACCCGCAGCCAATGCACGGATCATGCCCGATCGTGTCAGGAGCTGATGACTCAGGTTCTGGGCGTCTGCCGGCGTCTCTTTGTTTGTGGGGATGAATCCAGAACTTAAGCGCATGGTGTCTGTTGCGTGATGGGGGAATCAGGGATGCGGTGCGAATGAAATATAGCCAAAGCGCAGGAGATTTCAAACGAGCATGGTGTCACCGAGCGTTGGGACTTCGAACAGACTCCCGTTCCCCGGAGACGACGAACACCGTCGCCGGCTCTTCGGCACCGCCTTTCTCGAACGACAAACGTTGAACGCGAACGCCGACGAGTTCTTCATCCTTATTCTTCAGAAGACAATGGAACGGCTCTTCCGCTTCCCGGGTAAATGAGGCCTGCTGCAATGCAGACCCATCAGCACCATAGAGATCGAGGATGGTCCAGATCGGTGACGTGAGCGCTTCGCCAAGCTCCCTTCCGGTCATCTTCTCCGCGGCGGGATTCATGAAGGTCACGAGCATCGACCCGTCTACCGCGATCACGCCCTCAGCAATCGCATTCATCGTCAATCGCAGAAGCTGTTCTCTCTGCGTGATCTCACGCTCTGAATTCCATCTGCAGACGGCGATCTCGATCGTGGCGCGTATCGCATCGTCCTGAAACGGCTTCAGGATATACCCGTAGGGCCGAGCCGCCCTTGCCTGCATGAGCGTGTCTTTGTCGGAATACGCCGTCGCGAACACCACCGGCGGGCCGCCCATCTCGCGGATGCGCTGTGCGGCTTCCATGCCGTCCGGTCTGCCTTTCAGACGTACGTCCATGAGCACGACGTCCGGCTGAGCGTCGAAGGCGGCATGCACCGCGTCCTCACCGTTGCTCACGATTCCGACGATCGGGTACCCGAGAGACTGAAGACGTTGTCCCAGATCGGCCGCGACGATCGTTTCATCTTCGGCGATCAGCACCCTGATTGCACGACGTTCTGAGGTTGGTTTCACTGGAGATCCCGGCTATTGATGCGATCTGTTGAGCTGTTGGCGGGCGCGCAGTTCCCACGTCCGGATGCTGTCCTTGTAGGCATTGTGCGCATTCTGCCGTGCGACATCGAGGTCCGCGTCGGAATTCCCTTCCCATCTCCTGCATAGATAGAGGGGCGTGAAGATGCGCCCCACGCGGTAACGACGGCTGATGGCAAGCCCGACGGCGTAGTCTTCTCCGTAACTGACATTGGGCATTTTGATCTGCCGCAAGATCTTCGTCATGAACGCCCGGGGGGCGCCGAAGCCATTCACGCGAAGCGCGTTGTTCCGCCCATTCAACGCGGTCCACTCGCGATGGTCGATCACGCCGGGGGGAATCGGCTCCAGTTGGAAGTTCGTCAGCTGATAGCTCCCCACCACCATGGCGCAATGCTCGAGCGCGAAGACCCCCACCATCGCTCCCAGGGTTTCGGGCGACGAATAGAGATCATCGCTGTCGAGTTGGACCGCATACCGCCCGCACTGTTTGCTCATGATGGCTTCGTTCCAGCAGCCGCCGATCCCCAGGTCGTTGCGCCCGGGAACAATGGGCACGGCGCGAGGGTCTTTTCCTGCAATGGCAGAAATGACCTCGGTCGTGCCGTCCGTGGAGTGATTGTCCACAACGAGAACGTTGAAGGGAAAGTCGACCTGCTGTGCAAGCGCCGAGGCCAGAGCATCACCGATCGTCCGCACTCTGTTCTTCACGGGGATGACCACACTGGCTTCCACAGGATAGACGTCATGATCCTCATCGACTTCATCTGCCGGGCCGGAGAGATAGCCTTGAATAAGCCTCAGGTGTTCGGTTCCGACTTCCTCCATTTCGCGCTGGACCGCACTCTGCCTCGGATCAACGTAGTCGAATTGCTTCTCGGCGGATTTTCTCCTGTCGGGCTCATGCTGTGAATACAGGATCTCCGGCACCCGGACAACGCTCCCCATTCTCGAAAGCCCGAGCCTGACGGCATACCAGCCCGCATACCGGCGGGGAGTGGAGCCTTCGAGGGAAAAAACCACCTTCCGGAATGGCTCCGTCCGAAGGAGCACCAGATTCCCCAAGTCGAAGTCGTCTCGTATACTCCCCTCCTGGTAGTCGATAAGGGGGCGACTCGTCGATATGCCGTCCGCAATGCTGAGGTAATCCGCATAGACCAGACTGGCATCTGTTGCTTCTGCAATCGACTGCATGCGTTCCAGGCAGAACTGTCCGAGCGCCATTCGGGATTCTCGGAGTACCAGGGCGATAAACGGCGTGTCGACGACGCCTGCGATCTTTCGGAAGGTATCGGCAGACACGACAGAGTCGACCGCTACCGTCCTGCAGCCGGGTGGAACAGCGCACTCTCCGCCACGAAGGACAAGCATCGCCGGCAATGCGTCAAGCGTGTTCAACGCGGCGATTGTCGCCCGTCCCTCTTCCGTCCCGCTGAACGGGATGCATACGGTCATTCCAGAAGTCATCGGAGTTTTAGCCGTCGGTCTCCAGTAGCGCTTCAACAGTGGATTTCGTATACTTCACGCCACAACCACTCCCGTTTCTCCCACACACTTCATGCACACGACGCCCGCTTCCCGCAATCCATGGGTGTTTGTCCCAACGCTCTATTTTGCGGAAGGCGTTCCGTACATCCTTATCAATGCAGTCTCCGTCGTCCTCTACAAACGGATGGGGATCGACAACGCATCCATCGCCTTCTGGACGAGCTTCCTCTATTTTCCGTGGGTGATCAAGATGCTCTGGGGCCCGGTCGTCGATACGCATTCCACGAAGCGGAAGTGGATTGTGACGACCCAGCTCGCGATGAGCGGCTGTCTCGTGATCGTTGCCGCATCGCTCCACCTCCCCGGCTTCTTCTTTCTTTCTCTGGCAGCGTTCTTTGTCGGTGCATTCATCTCAGCTACTCACGACATCGCCGCAGACGGATTCTATCTCCTTGCTCTGGGGAAGGAGGACCAAAGCCTCTTCGTCGGGATCCGGTCGACCTTCTACCGCCTGGCGATGATATTCGGTCAGGGTTTCATCGTCTGGCTGGCGGGTAGTTTTGAGTCGCACACCGGAGACACGACTTACAGCTGGACCCTCGCCTTGACGATAGCCGGCCTCCTGTTCCTGGTCATGTATCTGTATCACAGGATCATTCTTCCCGAGCCTCCGGGCGATCATCCTGCCATGGAAGCCGGCGACCCAGGCCGCAACCCTTTTGTCGAAGCGTTCCTGAGCTATATCGCTCAGGAGAAATTCTTGCCGCTTCTCGCTTTCATCCTCTTGTATCGCTTCGGGGAAGCGTTCCTGATCAAACTTGCACAGCCCTTCCTCCTCGATAGCCGGGAGGTCGGGGGGCTCGGGCTCTCGACCTCGGAGGTCGGCATCGTCTACGGAACCATCGGCGTGGGTTGCCTCCTCGCAGGTGGCATCGCCGGTGGATTCGTGATCAAGAAGTTCGGTCTTCGCCGATGCCTCTGGCCGCTGGCGCTGATCGTGAACCTTCCGATGCTGGTGTACGTCTTTCTCTCATCACGGCAGCCCTCAGTCTTCATCGCGGCGCCCTGCGTTGCCCTCGAGCAGTTCTGCTATGGGTTCGGCTTCGCCGCGTATCTCGTCTTCCTCATGTTCGCTTCCCGAGGACGTTACCAGACCTCGCACTACGCTATCTCCACCGGTCTCATGGCACTCGGGATGATGCTTCCCGGGTTCTGCAGCGGGTATCTCCAGAAGCTCCTTGGCTACCACCAGTTTTTTGTACTCACCGCTTTCCTCGGAATCCCCGGGCTGGTCACTCTCTTTTTTGTTCCCATCCCTGAAGAACACACCCGCGCGAAGGAATCCTAACACAGCGCTGCGCCGGATCAACGAACACCACAATCATTCTTCGCACCCATCAAGGAAATCCTGGATCCCCTTGACGATCGCCCTTGCCAGCTCCTTTCGGAAATCGTCGTCCATCAGCTTCATTTCATCGAGGGGGTTCGACATGTAGGCCTGCTCGACCAGGACGGTCGGCATTTCGGTCACCGAGTTCAGATAGAAATTGAAGCTCCCGACGTTCCCCGTGGCCGGCAGGTCAAGGCCGAGAATCCGATGCAATATGCAAAGAGACAACGGGCGATAGGCGAGATACTTGTAGTACGTGCTTACACCACGGACATCGGCCGGGTTCGTTGCATAACCGATGGAGTTCGCATGGACACTGATCAGCATGTCGGCATCATCGCGCGTTGCTACAGAAAGTCTCCTGGCCATGGAGACGGAGGAATCCGCTCCCCTCGTCAGCAGAACGGTCGCTCCACGGTCTTCGAGGATCTCCTTGAGATGGAGCGCCGTGGCAAGATTGATATCCTTTTCCTTCACCCCGGTTGAACCCAGCGCGCCGTTGTTATCTCCGCCGTGACCGGCGTCGACGATGAATCGCAATGCCTTGATCTTCAGATGTTCCGGCTGTCGACGCACGCGGATCACCAGCATCGACCCGCGGTAAGCTATCGAATACCCCCAGAGTTGTTGGTGCCGCAAACCGATGGTGATCCGGACATCACCCTTCCCGTTTTCCCGATAGGAAACATTCGTGATTTCCCTGGTGGTCAGTGTCTGGATGATCCAATTCGTATTTGCGACGGCGCCGTAGACATCGACAACGATGTGACCCGGGTCAATATCGGGATTGCTGACATACGGCAGACGATCGTTCATCGCGACCGTCACATAATCATACAGCGAATCACCATAGACATTCCAGTTTCCCGTCAGGGAATACGGCGGATATGTACCCTGCGGGAGCAGCGACACAGACTCCTCATCGATCCACGCTTCTTCACGGTCGCCGAGCGCGACACGATACATCGTTCCGGTTTTGCCGTTGATGGCGAGCCGCACGCCCGCGACCAGACGTTGGAGTACGGCGCCGCCGAGCCGATCGTCGCCAAGGCCGTAATACAGGAGCGGACGGTCGCCCCTGGTCACGGCGACGAGGGGAAAGTCGGAAGAGCGAAACGACACTCTGGCCGTTGTCGACCTCTCGACGACATGTCCGAGGCTATCCTCCAGGCGAAACGTAATCGGCGTGTTCAGGAGGTGATCGCCTTCTCCGACGCGATAGACACCGCGATACACGCCTCTCCCCCCTCTCGCGCCATCTGCGCCGAATTCCGTCATGGGAACGCCGTCCAGAAATGTCGCCTTGCAGCCGGGAGTGCCCCGGCACTCGACCTCCAGCAGTTGGCCCGCGTCCAGCCAGCGATCCTGCGCGGGACGCATCTGAATGGAGTCGATCGCCAGCGTGTCAAAGCGCAGCGGCACGGGAGGTGGTGTTCGCACAATAACGAATGTCTTCTCCGCTTTTGAACTGTCGACCGACGTTGCGACCACCGTAAATCGATTCTCTCCTACCGCAAGAGGGAGCAAACCGCAGAAGGCGCCGGAGGGATACACAAATTGCGGCTGGCCATTCAGCGTAACGCGGGAGTTTGGCGCAGCGCTCGCTGAAAGGCGGTAGACCGATGACGCGGTCGTGGTGGAATCATCTTCTGGGACGACAACGAGTATGGCGGGGCGATTCTGGCCCCACGACCGAATCCCCGTACAGAACATCGCGGCTCCAACACACACCAGCACTCCGACAGTCTTCATGCTCTCTTCCTTTTTTCCCGCCACCGCAGACGACATCGCTCCGTTGGGCGCCGGTGCGACACCTATGCCTTGATGATGATCTTTCGCTGCCACAGCACCGCGACAAAGGCAAACATCACCAGATCAAAACATATGGCGAACAAGAGCGAAGCATTGATCGGGCTTGCCACCGGGAGAAATACTCTGCTGAAAAGCCACTCCTGAAGAGCCATCGATGATTCACCCGCAGGCACCTTGATCACGCCGAGAAGCACCGCGACGAGCTCGGAAAGGACATAGACCGCGATCGCATTGACCCCAAACACCACGAACGGCTTCGCCCAGGCCGCATATCCCTTCACGTCAATGAGCCAATAGAACACGGCAAAGCAAATCAGCGCCCAACCGCACATGAACACCGCGTATGACGGAGTCCAGAGGTTTTTGTTGATCGGCATCCACATATCGAGCACTACTCCGGCAAGAAGCATGAAGTTGCCGACCACAAACATCCAGGCCGTCTTTTCCTCCCTCGACCGGGTTCCCTGCAGCCACCTCCCGGTCAAGACTCCCATCAAGGTCGTGCCGATCGCCGGCAGTGTGCTGAGCAGACCTTCGGGATCAAACCCCGGCGCCGGCGCCCAGACCCACGTATGTCCAGCGAAGAGGTGAGAATCGATGTACCATGCCATGCTCCCCATCGGTTGGAGGATGCCGGCGCCGTAGCCCGGGACGGGAATCAGCATGGTTGCGATCCAGTACACGACGAAGAGGAGGAGCGTGACGGCCACCTCGAGTTTTGGCCCACCCCAGAGGTACACCGCGGAGGCGACAAGGTAACACACACTGATCCGTTGGAGCACGCCCGGAATTCTCCACGTCGCGACAGAGAAGGAATCGCCCAGCAGGCCGAACGGGAAACCGTAGATAAACAATCCAAGCCCGAAGATGATCAGCGAGCGACGAACCGCATGCATCATAAGTCGCCCCTTCCCGGCGCCTTGTTGGAGCCGCTTGGTGAAGGCGAAGTGAATCGCGACACCGACGATCCAGAGAAAGAACGGGAAGATCATGTCGGTGAACGTCCATCCATTCCATCGCGAATGGAGAAGCTGGGGGTAGGTTGTCGCCCAATTGCCCGGGTTGTTCACGAGGATCATCCCTGCAATCGTCGCTCCGCGAAAAGCGTCGAGCGAGCCGAGTCGAGACGACGGAATTCCGGTTTGTGTCATAGGCACTCCGAATGAGTGGGCTGCTACGTCGTTTTCATGAAGATATGCGGGTGACTCCGATGCCGTTCCCCTTCGGCATGACGATCCTCCCATCCACGATTGTCGCTCCGACAAAGGGGTCGTTCTTGATAAGCGCTGCCCCGTCGAGATCCGCCCAATCCACAAGCGGGGAAAGCTGGGCGGCGGCGGAGATCGCGCACGATGTCTCAGTCATGCAGCCGAGCATAATCTTGAGACCAAGCGAGCGCGCAAGCATGATCATCGAGTACGCCTCGCGCATCCCGGTGCTTTTCATCAACTTGACATTGATCCCGTCGAACACACCGACGCATCTCTTCACGTCCTCAAGTCGAAGCACGCTTTCGTCGGCAATGATCGGGATGGGGCTATGAGACCGAAGCCACGCCATCTCTTCTCCTCTTTGTACAGGCAGGGGTTGTTCCACCAGTTCGACATTTCTGTCGGCAAGCCATTCACACAGAGAGAGAGCCTGGCGCGCGTCCTTCCACCCTTGATTGACGTCCACCCGCAGGGGCTTGTCCGTACACTGCCGGATCGTTGTGATGATCTCTTGATCGTTCTCGCCGCCGAGTTTGACCTTGAGGATTTGGTAGCCGTCGGCATCCGCAACGACTTGTCGAATGGCCTCCGGAGCGTCCATCCCTATCGTAAAAGACGTGAGGGGCGTCTTCCCGGGATCAATCCCCCAGATTCTGTGCCACGGCTGTACCATCGCTTTGCCGATCCAGTCGTGGAGCGCAATGTCGATTGCGGCTTTTGCCGCATTGTTGCCCGGTGCAATGCGGTCGATGTCGTCGAGAATCTCGTCGCGGAGGCTGGGATCCCGGTACTTCGACATATCGACCTTCGCGAAGAATGCTTCGGACGATTGCGGTGACTCGCCGAGGTAGGGAGGCATTGCGCCCTCACCATAGCCGACGATCCCATCCTGTTCGAGCTCCACGATCACGGCGGGAGTCGTCGTGCGGCTCCCTGACGAGAGAGTGAACCGTCGCTTCAACTCGATGGTGTACGGAGAGTGCCGAAGAACCATTGTCGGACCACACGGTCAGGTAGACATCGATCCGGACTCGACAACTTCAGGAGAAGAATCCTTCATGCAGGAGGTTCACCGCCGCGGCAACACGTTCGTCCTCGAGCACTACGGTCAGGCTCAGCTTCGACGCCCCGAACGTGATCATGGAGACCGGCGTGTCGGCAAGTGCATGGAACACACGCGTGACAAACGTAGGGTCGGTGCGGATCCCTTCCCCGACGAGTGTAATGCTTGCTGCATTCCTCTGCGCGTGGACGGTTCCGAACTCCGCAAGTTCACGGACGAGGCTTTCAGGGTCCTTCACCCCCTTGACGGCAAACGCGAGCGAATATTCCGATGTCACACTCATGTCTGCCTGCAGGCCAAGGCGTGAGAGCGTGCTGAAGACGCCGTCCCACACGAGGTAACGGTCAAAACGTTTCAGCGGCCGGACGGTGAACACCGTGAGACCCTTGAGAAAGGTGATCGACTTCAACGGGGCCGGCTGAGAGCTGACGGCCTTCTCAGGAAGCACCCGCGTTCCGCCCGCATCGCTGTTCCGGGAATTTCTGATCTCCAGCGGGATCTGTTGTTCGAGAAGAGGAAGCATCGTGTTGGGATGCAGGACTTTCGCCCCGAACCACGAGAGTTCGAACGCCTCATCAAACGACATCTCCTGCACCACCCTGGTACCCTTGACGACCGTTGGATCGGCGGTCAGGATGCCGTCCACGTCGGTCCAGATCTGCACGAGTTCGGCTCGCATTGCAGCGCCGATGATCGACGCGGAGAAATCGGAGCTTTCGCGGCCCATGGTCGTGTACGCTCCGTCCAGGGTCACACCGATGAATCCCTGCGTGACCGGCGTCTTGCCGTCCCTCACCAGAGGCGCAACGCGCGTGTTCAATCGATCGGTCACGATATCCATCAGAGGCGTCGCGGAGCCGAACCGGTCGTTCGTCGTCATGAACTCCTTCGCATCAACCCACACCGACGGAACATCGTGTTCTGCGAGGCCCGCAGCGACGATGGCCGATGACAGCCTCTCCCCGTAGCAGCAGATCGCGTCCGTCATGCGGGGAGTCAATTCGCGCACAATAGATAGTCCCTGGACCAGACGCTGCAAGGAAGCATAGGCCTCATCGAGAATGTTCTCCAGGGCTTGCACGCGATCACGCGAGGCAACTAAGTCATGCGCGATCCCTTTGTGCCGGATGATCAACCTGTCCAGGATGGCATTGGCTTCTCCCTCGCGGCCTGCGGCGGCAATACGAGCGACCTGTTCAAGCTCATTCGTCGCGCGCGCGATCGCCGAAATCACGACAAGAGGTTTCCGCGCAAGATGGGATTTGACGATGCGGATGACGTTTCGCATAGCAGCGGCGTCCTGGTTGGACGTGCCGCCGAATTTCATGACGATCATTGGGTGCCGGGCTTGTGGCGTTCGGTAGGACGGTGAGAGAATATATCAAGACAACAAAGAACAAGCAACGCAGGTTGATGAGTATGAAGGAAGGAGGCGCGAATGGGCTCAAGGACCGGGCGTCATCAGTGTCCGCTCCAAGAATCGACCTCGTCGGCCGCCATGCGAATCTCCAGCGTGATGAGATCGTGGTCGTCCACCCTAAGCGAGTCAAGGTTGGCCGGTGTATGCCCGATCCACCTCGCCGTCAATCTGTATGACCCGGTCGGAACGTTTGTCATTACGAAGGCTCCCGCGATATCCGAACTTGCCTCCAGCTTCGTCTGAACAAGGGCAATCGATGCGCCGGCGATCGGATCACCCGTATCCCTGTCCTGCACTTCCCCCTTGATCCATGCGCCGGAGGAGACCGCGTCATGTTGGATAGACAGGACAACGACTTCGCTTGGGATCTTTGAAACCTTCCCTTGAACCCTCTCCGTGTCGCCGGTGGCGACTTGACTCAAGCAAGAAGCTGAGGAGAAAAGTAGCAGTGACACGACAAGAGCGTTTTGCATCCTGAACGTCATTGGAAAACAGCCTCACCTGTTGAGCACGAGTTGATCACACGTCTTCCCGCATTCCCGGAAAAAGAAACAAGCCCATCGGTCATCACGTGATGACGGACGGGCTTGAATCTGGCGCGGAGAGGCAGGGATTCGAACCCTGGATCCCGCGTAGCGGGATACCGGTTTTCGAGACCGGCGCCTTCAACCACTCGGCCACCTCTCCATGTTGCCCCGGCCATGATCCTGGGCCGGGATGAAGTCCGAATCCCGCGATGCGCGGGCCCGCAGGCCTCGGCAAGCAGAATTCAAAAAAACGACCAATAATATACGAATCCCCGCCCCTTAACGCAATCTATCCGCCCGAAATCAGAGCCTTTTTCGCAGGTCCGGACGCAGGAAAAATGTACAAATGCCTCCGTTTTCTTTCCCCCTTCTCTCCCATTCAAAAGAATACGTCATGAAACCTGCGCAAAATCATCTGCAGAGGCAGGGTTGTGGTCGATCCCTGCAGTGGCACACGTGATGAATCTCTAGAACTACAAGCACAGAGGATCTTGCCCCTCTATCCCCCCGACTGGAAGGAAGGAGCCTGCGTGGTGGCAGGCTTTCGTGGAGAGCACCAGCGACCAAGATTCTCGCCCAGGTCACGATGCATTTGTTGACATACGCTAAGGAGCTGCAATGAATCAGGACGATTCTCATGATGGACAGTATTCCGGCGCGCTATCGGCTGAAGAGGGAACTTTGCTTGGTGCACAGCCATTAAGCCCGGCTCTCCATCCGCGACTTGCCTGGATGATGTACTACGAAGAGACGAAGAACGTCAAAGCCGTTGCAGAAAAATTCGGCATCAGCAGGAAGACCTTCTATAAATGGTATAAGCGCTTTAAAGAATCGAATGGTGATTCCACGAGCCTGAAGGACCGGTCGAAGCGCCCGCACCGCTGTCCACGTGCGACGCCGGAATCGAGCATCCGGCTCCTGAGGATGGTCAAGGAGGAAACCGGATTCGGCCAACGCCGCCTGCGCGCCTATCTCGAAGCGAAGTACCATGTCCGGATGTCGGAACGAACAATCTGGAAGATCCTCAAGCAACATGGCGCCGTAGCAAAAGATGCTGAAGCATGAATCAGCGGACTGTCGACAGCAGACAGAAGACAGTTGAACCATGATTCTCCTGCTCGCTTTCGGCTGTCGGCTCATTGGTTGATCTTCGAAAGGCGATGAGTATCCCTCATCGCTTTTTTGTATATTGCCGCCTGCATCACCGCACCCCTGCTCTTCCATCAACAGCGCGCATCGCATGCCCACTCAAGACGCTCCTTTACGCCCGGTTCATT
>DATJPR010000101.1:0-25753 GCA_035506295.1 Bacteroidota bacterium
ATCCGTCTGGAGAAAATTCTCGATCCCGTAGTTCCCCTGAATGATCCCGATGTTCCTTCCCGTCGCGCTGATGATGCCGGCGGTCACCGTGGAGGAAAGACCGAGCGGGTTCCCGATCGCCAGCACCCACTCGCCCACTTCGACATTGTCCGAGTTCCCCAGCGCGGCCACGGGCAAACTGGTCGCGTCGATTTTGATCACCGCAAGGTCGGTCGACGGGTCGGTGCCGACAATTCTCGCCTGATACCGCACCTTGTCGTGCATGACGACCTCGATCCCTTTCGGCTCCGCGTCTTCCACGACATGATTGTTGGTCACAATGTAGCCGTCGGGAGTAATGATGACCCCGGAGCCGGAGCCGCGGGATGGTTCGGGCTCGGGGAATTTGAAGTCGGGACCGAAATTATGGAATTGATCTTTCGGCATCCGTTCTTCCATTTCCTTCCCCGAGGTGGTGACGTTGATCGCCACCACGCAGGGAGTCACGGCTTTCGCCACGGTGACGAAGTTGTCACCCAGCGCTTTCACCGAAGGGTTTTGTTGAGAGATAGGAGCGGGTCCCCCCAGCTTCACATCTCCGCTTCGGGCAAACCCCGGGTCGACCGTCCCACTGAGATTGGAAACGATGACGGCCCCGATGGCAATGCCGACCACGACCAGCAGCACGGATGTGAGAATCGTCTTCTTCACGCTGTACCCTCCTCCAAAACGATCAGTGACGTTGTTCCCGGACTATCAGCGCAATGAGGCGAACACCGCCTCGCTCTTCAACGGCCGCACGCCTTCGACATGCGCATGAAGCAGTGTGTGAAGTGCCGTGGAAACTTCCTGACGAATCGTTGTCAGCATCGCCAGGTCGGCCACGGCGGTCGGCGAACTGCATCGCAGGAGCTGCTGCATCGTCCGCAACGCTCCGCCGCTCAGCTTCTGGCTTTCGCCCGGCGCGGAGACGCACGCTGGACACGCAACACTTCCCCGCTCCGGTTCGAAAACGACTTCACCACCTTCAAGAGGTCCTTCCGTCAAATCCCGTCCGCATTTCCGGCAGCTCTCAAAGTCCGGCCGGAATCCGAGGCCCGCGAGTACCTGTAATTGGAAATACGGCAAAAGGGACGGCAGGTTTCTTGGAACGCGGTCGGCAGCGTCAAGTACATCGGCGAGGAGACCGTAGAACGCGCCCCGCGGTTCCTCATGGAGGCTCACGGCATCAATAAGCTCAACCGCCCCGATCCCCACCGCCATCCTCTCCATCTCTTCGGTAATGCGGGAAGTCCGTCCCTTCGCTTCCCATCGCGAAAGGAGATGCAAATCACGATGCTCATGCCAGTACAGCACTACCGACAATTGCCCCATCACATCCGGCACCCCGCCGAACCGTGCCCCTTTCGCCCGGACCCCTTTTGCAATCACCGAAATCCTCCCGAGATCGCGCGAATAGAGGGTAGCGATCTGACTTGTGTCCCGGTATTTCATCGTCCGAAGGACGATGGCGTCAGTCTTGAGGACCACGGAGGTTTGAAATTGAGTGTCCGAAGGGTGGCCGGAGAACCCCCTTCTCAGTAACAATCGCAGAAATGAATTTGTTCGGCGTAACGTCGAACGCCGGAGAGAAGACCCTTACTCCTTCAGGAGCGACTCTGACCCCTGCAAATTCCAC
Source organism: Bacteroidota bacterium (assembly GCA_035506295.1). GTDB lineage: Bacteria > Bacteroidota > Ignavibacteria > UBA10030 > UBA6906 > DATJPR01. Next base: position 1,658 of record DATJPR010000101.1, read on the forward strand.
GACTTCAGAGGGATCTCGCTCTTCAATCGGGATGTGGCTGCCATCGGCGAGCGCAGGGTCGACGCTCGAAACGGGCGCCGCGACATAGAATGGGATCTTGTGTGTGCTCGCAAGAACGGCCAGCGGATAGGTCCCAACCTTGTTGGCCGTATCGCCATTCGCCGCAATTCTATCCGCCCCGACGATCACCGCCTGGACGAATCCCTTCGCAAGGACGCTGCCCGCGGCATTGTCTGTGATGAGCACGGTATCAATCCCTTCCGCCAGAAGCTCCCACGTCGTAAGTCGAGCGCCTTGCAGCAAGGGCCTGGTTTCATCGGCGAAGACCCGGAGGATTTTTCCCTGCCGGTGGGCGGTGATGATCACGCCGAGCGCTGTCCCCTGCCCTGCCGTGGCAAGCGCTCCCGCGTTGCAATGCGTGAGTACTGACGTGCCCCGATCAAGAAGGCTCGCGCCATATTCGCCTATCAACCGGCACGCCTCGATGTCTTCACGATTGATCCGTTCCGCTTCTTCGAGTAGCGCCTGTGCTAGGTTCGCCCCGTCGCGCGAAGCATCAAGGACGCCCTGCATCCTGTCCATCGCATGAAAGAGGTTCACCGCTGTTGGCCGCGTGGATCGGAACATGCCGACAGCGGCGCTGACAGAGGCGCGCGGATCCGGTGATTCCGATGCCGCCCGGGCGGCAAGAGCGACGCCATACGCCGCAGCGACGCCGATCGCCGGCGCCCCGCGTATGCGCAGGCTGCGGATCGCCTCAGCGACCACGGAAGGATCGGAAGTCATGACTTCGCGCGCAGTGCCCGGAAGGAGTGTCTGATCAAGAAAGACTACCCCGCCATCGCGCCAGGCGATCGTCGTGAACCTTCTCACAGCTGAGGGATTGGTCATGCGAATGGAAGGCGCCCGCGCTCCCCACTTCGCGTGCAGGCGCAGGATCCTTCCGCTCCTCTAATCATCGAATCGGGAAAGTTCCCGGAATTCCCGGAAGCGATCCTGGATCTGAAGGTAGGTGAGATCGCGAAGCCCGTCGATGCTGAACCGCTCAACACAGAATGAGGCGAGGGTGCTGCCGTAGATGACTGCCTTCTTGAGATTGCCTTCGGAAAGATCGTCGGTCCTGGCAAGCCACCCGACAAAACCTCCCGCGAAAGAATCGCCGGCACCCGTCGGGTCGAAGACATTCTCCATGGGATACGCGGGCGCCGCAAAGTGCAACGTATCCGTCATCAACAGTGCACCGTGTTCCCCCTTTTTCACGATGACCGCCGATGGTCCGTACGATCGGATGACACGTCCCGCCTTGATGAGATTCGGTTCGCGAGAGAGAAGTCGGGCTTCGGAATCGTTGAGGATCAGGATGTTGATCGATTTCAGGGTCTCGAGGAGGTCTTCCTTCTTCCGTTCGATCCAGTAGTTCATCGTGTCACAAATGACGACCCTCGGCTTCTCGATCTGGTCAAGGACGCGGCGCTGGAGAACGGGATCGATATTGCCGAGACAGACGAAGCGGCTTTTCCGGAATTTCTCGGGAATAACGGGATCGAACTTTTCGAACACATTGAGATCGGTCGACAGCGAATCTCGCTCGTTCAAATCGTAATGGTAGCGGCCGGACCACCGAAAAGTCTTCCCGCTGGAGACGACCTGGAGTCCTTCCACGTCGATCTTCCGTTCTTCAAGGAAGGTGAATCCGCTCTGTGGGAAATCCCCGCCGACAACGCCGACCAGCCGGATTGGGTTGACAAAGTAACTGGCCGAGGCGGCAATGTAGATGGCCGACCCCCCGAGTGCGTCTTTTTCATTCCCGAAGGGAGTTTCAATGGAATCGAGAGCAAGGGAACCGACGACGAGAACGCTCAAGTGTTGCTCCAGTGGCAGACGTTGATGACGTTGTCCGAGACCGACAAACAGATGATAATACTCAAAAAAGAGCCGATCCGCAAGAATCCGGTGCTACCGTAATAGATGCGAAATGTCGAGAAGTTTTCCCGAGAGGTCCCCTCTCCCGATGCCATCTTCGATGAGGTCGAGGTGATCTTTCTGGCTCGGCCAGGCGAGAAGCGGCTTGGCGGCGGCTGCACGGCACCATTGCCAATCGCAATGCTCGATGCTCAGGATCGGAATCGATTTATCCGGAAGCTGGCAGCAGAAGAGGACACATGATTGAATTGTGTCGTTCTCCCAGTCGTAGAATGCGCTGACATCCGGGAGCACCCAGAACCGTTCCGGTCTAAGACCGGTTTCCTCCTGGAGTTCCCTCAAGGCTGCCCCGGTCGCCTTCTCCCCGCTCTCGATGGTGCCGGTGATGATCTGCCAGATCCCGGGATACAATCGATCATCGGGAGATCGCTTCAGGAGCAGGAATTCCAGATGTTCCGCATGAAAGCGGAACGGATACAGTTCGATGATACCGACGCGGGATCCCGTCATAAGTGCCATCCAAGCAATCCCAATTCGCCGGGTGTCAGCTCGCGGGACTTTCCTTCCGGAAGATTGCCCAGGGTTACCCGGCCGATGGAAGATCGCTGAAGCCTCAAGACGACGCGACCTACTTCCGACATCATGCGACGCACCTGTCGATTTTTTCCTTCCTCAATCGTCACTGCATATTCACAGGGTTGATCGGTTTTCGAGACACGTGCCGGCAGGTACTTGATTCCGTTACTCGTTGCAAGCCCCTTTTCCAGCCGTTTGATGGAGGCATCGTTCATCACCGCGTCAAGCCTGACGAGGTACGTCTTTGGCATTTTCGTCGAGGGGTTCGTGACATAATCGCCAAAGCGGGTGTCGTTGGTGAACAACAATAGCCCCGAACTATCGCGGTCGAGCCTGCCGACCGGAAAGCATCGCGAGAACTCTTCAGGCAGCAAATCGTACACCGTCTTCCGTCCCCGTTCATCGGACCGCGTTGTGACGAAACCTGCCGGCTTGTGCATCATGAGGTAGCGCCTGGCCGCCGGCCTCGCGATCGCCGAATCGACGGCGATGTTGTCGGTTTTCGGATCCAGCCAACGATCGGCACGTCTCACAATCTCCCCGTTCACAGCAACCCTGCCGGCACGAATGAGCTCCGCCGCTTGAGACCGGGAGGTCAGGCCAAGCTTGGAGAGCGCTCTGGCCAGCGTCACTTGGCCGCGCGAACGCCGTTGCTTCGAAATCATGGATCGGTTCTCCGCGGCTGGGGATCAGGCATGGCTCCGCAACTGCGCGAGCAGGACGCCGCACGCGATGCTGACGTTCAGCGACTCGGCCCTCCCGTACCGTGGGATGGCGATGCTTCGATCACAGAGAGCCCTGACGACCTTCGAGATGCCGTGCGCCTCATTGCCGAACATGAGAATGCTTTTCCGCTGATCGGCCGGAAGTTGGTCGTGTGATGCGGCATCGGTAGCCAGGACGCGGTACCCCGCATCCCTCGCGAGAGGGAGAGACTTCTCGAGATTCACGCCTTCCGCAACAGGAAGATGGAAGACGCTCCCCATGGTCCCGCGCACGACCTTCGGATTGTAAAGATCGGCACACCCCTCGCCGAGGATGATCCCATCCACGCCAAACCAATCGCACGTCCGAATGATGGTCCCGACGTTTCCCGGATCCGCGACCGCATCGAGAGCGACGAGCAACGCGCCGGGGCGATCTCTGGCGAGAATACCGGGAAAGGAAGCTCTTTTCGTTTCCACGATCGCGGCAATTCCCTGCGCATGGACGGTATCCGCGAGCGCGCTGAATTCACGTTCGGACATCTCCTCCGTCTTCGTCTTGCGTTTCTTTGCTCCGGCGATGATTGATCGTCCGTCCGGATCCTTCAGAAAGGCGGCAGTCGCAAGGATGAGCTTGATTTCGAAATCGGAGGATATCGCTTCCTGGACGCTTCGCTTTCCTTCGACCAGAAAGAGACGGTGTTCGTCCCGAAATTTCTTCACCGAAAGCGATCGGTAGATTTTGCGATCGGCGTTCGTGAGCATAGGCTATCATCTCCAGGGAGATTTCCAGACGGTGCGGCCGTCGGATTCAAACATCAGCGCGCCTTCTTCGTCGGTGCGGGAAATCGCGATGCCATGATTTTTGTACCGCTCGATGACAGAGGCTGAGGGATGCCGAAACTTGTTGTGCAGGCCGACGGAAACCGCGGCTATTGCCGGGCGCACGGCCTCCAGAAACCGCTCCGAACTGCTGGTGCTGCTTCCGTGGTGGCCGGACTTCAGGAATGGTGAGGCGAGAAAAGCCCCGTACCGATCGACCATCAGCCCTTCCTGAGGCTCTTCCGCATCACCGCAGAAGAGAAACGAAACCGAGCCGTACACGAGCTTCAGCACGATGGATTCATTTCCTCCGAGGGAACCGCGTTCTACTCCCGGAAGAGGATAGACAACGTACAGTCGCGCGAGCGGCGACAACGCGATACCGCGCGCAGGGACGCAGGAATCGCAAGGTGGACTGTGGGATGGCCAGAGGACCCCGAGAGTCGAGCGAAGTGCGCACGGGCTCAAGACCAGGACACGGTGAACGTCTATTCCCTCAGCAACCGCGGAGAATCCGCCCATGTGGTCCGCATGCAAATGGGAAACCACAAGAAGGTCCAGCGAGGCTATCCCCCTTCGCCGAAGAAACGGCACGACGGTCCTTTCCCCCGCATCGAAAGTCGCCGTCCGTGGACCGGCATCGATCAGAAGCGTCGTCCGATCGGGCAGCTCCACGAGGATGGCATCCCCCTGCCCCACATCGATCACACTCACCCGGGCGATGGAGTCCTTGTGCGTCGTGTTGAATGCGGGCCGAAGGAGAACCACGTACACCCCCAGGGCCAGCAGGGTGAGGATCACGTGTTGCGTTTTGCGGTCGGATGTCGCGAAGAGCGACGTCAAAACCGCGTAGTACGGGAGAGCATCAAGCCGCCCGAACCAAACGGTTGTAATGTAGGCAACTGGAGAAAATCCCGCAAGGCGAGTGATGACGAGAGTCCAATGCAGCAGGAGCCAATTCACGGCGCCGTAGCACGCCGCCATCCAACCGCTGGCAAGCGCCGCTCCGAGGGTTGCCGAGCCAAGCAGGACGCTGAATTCCGTCGCCGGGACGACGACGACGTTCGCCAGGACACCGATGATGGAGACCCGCCCGAAGCTGACCGCCGTCAGCGGAAGAGTCCCCAGCGTGGCAGCAAGCGATACGGCGCACACCCGAAGAAGCCATGCCAGGCATCGTTGCCACCATGCCGATTGCGGCATCCGTGCAATCCAGCCATTCATCACCGGGTACATCGCCATGAGGGAAAGCACGGCGCCGTACGAGAGTTGGAAGCCGATATCGAAAATCTGCCGTGCGTCAATGGCCGCGATGATGATTGCCGAAAGGCCGATGCAATTCCAGGCATTGACCGGTCGCTGCAGCGCATTCCCGATCAGGAGGACACCGGCCATAATCGTCGCGCGCACCACCGGCGGCTGGCTTCCCGTCACCAACATGTAGAAGAGCAGGCCGACAAGCATGGGCAGAATCCTGAGAGATCGCGGAACGCGGAGGATCTCGAGGAAAAGCAACAGCGCTCCCGCCACAACCGCGACATTCGAACCAGACACTGCGAGCACGTGCGCGACCCCGGCGTTGACGAACGCAGTCTTCGTGAGAATGCTCATTCCTCCGCGCTCACCGAGGATCAGGCCTTTCAGCAATTCCCCTTCTTCCCCTCCTGTCGTTTGATCGAGCGTTTGCAGCATCCAGCGACGCGCGGGAAATATCAGGCGCCGCATCCACCAGGAGCCGCCCTCATGACCGACGATCCGCACGTTGCGCACACCCTTCACCTCGATCGCATGCGTGATACCGAGCGCCTCGTTGTAGTCTCTCATGCTCATCTCTCCGGGGTTGCGTTCTTCCGGAGGCCGTTCGAGCATGCCGTACAGGGCGATGGTGTTCCCGTAGTGGATCGCGGGTTCGACGGTGTCCCGCGCCTGAACGATCAGAGATACGGCAACATCGGTCCGGAACGCCTCATCGAGCGAATCCCGCCGGATGCGATCGGAGCGCAGGACAAAATTCCTGCGCGACCCCGACACCTCAAAATCGGAGATCACGGTGCCGAGCACCACGACGCGAGTTGGACGATCATCCGAATGCGGGAAATGCTCCCGGTCGAGGAGATACTTCACGGAGCCCATGAAGAGACATGCGCCTATTGCCAGGCAAAACGTCAAGTTCTTCCCCGGCATCATGCGACGGAGAATCAATGACAGGGACACGGATATGGCAAGGGCGATGCTGCAGACCGGTATCACCAGCGGATCTTCCGGCAATAGGCGGCTCAGGAGAATCCCGGTTGTGAGAAAAACGGAAACTTTGAACGCAGGCGCGTTGGCCAGCGTCGTCGAAAACGATTTCATCGTTCGCCACTGGAATGGGAACGCCGGGGACACTCACTGCCCGGTTTCACCGTCCTCCGGGCGGCCTAGGAGATGGAGCTTATGCCAGGACGCGTAGAATCGCCGGCGTCACGTGCGACAGATTGGGGCGGGAACGACTTTGTATCAGCGAGAGGAATTGCTGATGGCGGGATCCGTATGCGACGAGCGGGACAGGGTTTCTCGTGTGGGTCTTGACCCTCATGTCCTCAATGTTGCCGTGATCACTGGAAAGGACCACCAGAACCGGAGCGGTGTCCAGCGCAGCAAGCAGGCCTTCCAGCATGCCGTCGAACAGCTCGAGGACGGCGATCGAGTCCTTGCGGTCCTGCGCATGTCCGGCGAAATCGGTCTTCCAATATTCGAAGAGTGTAAAGTCGTGGCGAAGCGCCAGATCGGCAAGAACCCGTCCCGATTCCTGGGGTGTCATGATCGGCAGGTCTGTGTACCCCATGCGCCTCCACCCTTCGTTGGTCAGCTCCGCAGAGACAGCGTTCCCGGCTTTGAGGTCGCCGTGCTCCCGCAAAGCCAGCCCTGAGAGCGAGCAAGAGAGCGTCGTCATCGACATGCGAAACTTGTGTTCTGCAATATAGTCGAAGAACCGTTGCGGAAACGCGTTGGCAAAGCACGCGGAGCGATCCAGCTCCATGATCCTTCGAAAGATATTGCGGGTGCGGATGCGCTCACGAATCGACGAAGGCGGGAAGGGACCGAAATGGTGGCCTGCGGCTTTCGGTGCATTGAATCCGGCAAGAAGCGCCGCCTGACCCGTTCCACTTTGCGGCAACCCGGGAACACCGAGTGTGGCATCAAGCGGCACCGCACTTCCGCGCGGCGTTTCGAAGCTCCGATGCTCGAGGGTCGGCGTTCCCCCGATCATGTGTTGCAGCGCGGGCAGCTTCGCCGCAAGGAGCGGATTCACCTCCGGATCCGAAATCCCCAGCCCGACGCCATCAAGAAACAAGAAGAGTACGTGCACTGGTCAATCGCTCCGACGACTCTCAATCAATATCGTCACCGGCCCATCGTTGAGGATTTTCACTTCCATCATTGCGCCGAAGACGCCTGTGGCCACCCGTTCGGCACCCAACAGGCCTCGCATCCGGTCGACAAAGCGTTCGTAGAGCGGTTCCGCCTCGGGCGGCGCTGCGGCATCAATGAAGCTCGGCCTGTTGCCGTGCTGTGCGTCGCCGTACAGGGTGAACTGTGAGACCACAATCACGCTGCCCTGGACGTCTTCCAGGGAAAGGTTCATTTTCCCTCCTTCATCCTCCATGACCCTCAAGCCGGCACACTTCGAGGCGAGGAAATCGGCGTCCGCCATCGTGTCCCCTTTTCTGATCCCGAGGAGGATGACGTACCCTTTCCCGATCGACGCGCAGATGGAGCCTTCGATCGAAACGTTTCCTGCCGATACACGCTGGATGAGCGCTCTCATACGCCGATGACCACCCGCTCAATGCCCGTGTAATCTTTGACCGTGCGAAGATTGTCCATTCCTCCCTTCCGCAGGATCTCCGAAACCTCGATATCTTGCCCGGCACCGACTTCAACAGCAACAACGCCTCCCCGGTTCAACATGGTGGGAAGTAATTCACCTATGCGCCGATAGAACGCGAGTCCGTCTCCTCCATCGGTGAGCGCACCCCGCGGTTCGAACAACTTGACCTCCTCTTGCAGGGTGGGCATTTCGGCGGCGGGGATATATGGCGGATTTGAGAGAACCATGTCGAACGGACCGCCCTCGATTCGGTCGACAAGAACATCGGCGCGCACGAATTGCACATTCGAAACACCGTGGTGCTCTGCATTGCGTCTGGCGACCCCGATCGCTCCTGCTTCGATCTCTACGGCGGTGACCGTGATTGCAGGAAATCTCTTCGCCAGGGGTATGCAGATGGCTCCCGCCCCCGATCCAATGTCCAGAATAGTACGAAATTTCCCTTCTCCGCGCGAGAGGATGTCGATTGCACGTTCCACCAGCACCTCGGTTTCAGGCCGGGGAATAAGCACGGCAGGGTTCACCTCGAACCTCATCCCCATGAACTCCGTCTCGCCCACGATGTATTGCAGCGGTTCATGCTTGAGTCGCCGCTCGTACAACCCGCGGAACTGTGCAAGTTCCTCGCTTGTGAGCGGCCGGTCGAACTGCAGGTACAGGTCCAGCCGTCGAAGTCGAAGAACATGGGCGAGCAGAATTTCCACATGCAATCGGGCCTCATCGAATCCCCCCCTGGTCAGGTGATCAGTTGTCCATTCAAGGAGCGACAGCACCGTCCACTGTCGGGGAGCGCCACTCATGCGTTGACCTCACGGGCACGCTGTCGAAGGAGATGGCCGGGATCGTCCACTGTCCACCACAGGACGAAAACACCCGCGGCGGAGAAAACTATGCTCAGGACAAATACAGCGGAGTACCCGAATGCGTTGCTCACCACACCACCCAGGATGCCCGCCGCGTACAGGGGTGCCAGGAGCGTATTAACCAATCCGACAAACGTCGAGCGTCTCCGCTCCGGGGCGAAGTCGATCGCCATATTGTATCGTGACATGACCTCGCTCCCCACATTGATGCCAAGGAACAAAAAGACCAGAAGGAACCAGGCGGGGGAAGTCGTCATCAATGCGATCAAGGAAGCCAGCGTCAATCCGCTTCCCGCAATGAGGAGGGCGATCTTGTTACCGTACCGGTCCGCGACGATGCCGTTGAGCAGCGCGCTCGCGATCTGCACGACCACCATCATCGTCGTGTATGCTCCTACCATCTGTTCTTCCACATGGAGTTGCCGGACGGCATAGACGGTAAAGAACGGGACGGCCATCGAGCCGAGGATCATCAGCGCCATGGAAACGAGAAACGGCGCAAAGTCCTTTCGGCGGACAATAACGATCACGGACTGAAGATACGACCTGAATGACTCCCGGGGCCGGACATCGCTCGGCGTTGACTCGACAACACGCGATTGGATCACCAGCGACGCCGATTGCAGCACGCCGGCAAGAACGAACGCGAGAGCGAAATTCCCCGGGAAGGACAACGCGCCAAGAATCCCCGTGAGCACAAGACCGGCGATAAACGCCCCGACGCCGCCGAGCGAAGTACGGATGCCGATCAGGCGCCCGCGCCAGTGTTGCGGCGTCAGCTTCGCGACGAAGTCGATCCAGAACGGCGATGTGATGCCGGTAAACGTCTGGTTCAGCGCAAAGAGGGCGAGGAGGGCAATGAGTGTCGCCGAAGGGTATCGTCCACCCAGGAGAAACAGCATCCCCCCCATGATGATCATGACGCACCGCTGACACAGCCCGAAGAGCAGCGTCCCCGGCTTTTTCCAGGGCGATGCCTCGACGTATCGGGCAGAGAACACCTGCGGGAGAAACTGGAAGGAAAACCCCACGACCAGGACAGCGCCGACTTCGAGATTGGTCCCGCCCAGCCGGGCGACCAGCGCGGGGAGCACGGTCTGGACCGCGGCAAAGCCGTTCGATGAAATGTATGTCCCGCCCTCAAACACATTCAGGATGAAATTCCTGCGTTGGAGGGCCCGGTCAACTTCGGCGACCTTCACTGGCCCTGGTCCGCGACCACCGAAGGGTTCTCATACACAAAGTCACCGCCGACCATGGTCCGGAGGACTTTGACATCCGGAATCTCCGATGCGTCGATCCGCATGATGTCACGATCGAGGACCACGAGGTCCGCCCACTTGCCGACCTCGATCGACCCCTTCTGATCCTCCTGGAATGCCGCGTACGATCCCCACAACGTGAATGACTTCAGTGCTTCATCACGCGTCATCCGCTGTTCGGGATACCACCCGGTGTCCGGTCGCCCCTGGAGGTCCTGCCGCGTGATGGCAGCATAGATGCCGAGGAGCGGATTCGGGGATTCCACGGGAAAATCCGAACCCCCGGGGATGATATTCCCGTCGTCGATCAGCGAGCGCCAGACCGAAGCGTACTGTGCCCGGGCGGGCCCGAGACGGTCGACGATCCAGGGCATGTCCGACGTGCAGTGCGTGGGCTGCATCATCGGAAGAACACTCAGGGCGTGGAATTTGCCGATGTCATCGGGATCGAGAACTTCCGCGTGTTCAATTCTGAAGCGGAGATCATTTCCCGAAACGCCGCGGGCCTTGAACGCCCTGGCATAGGCCGCCAGGACGATGTCGTTCGCCCGATCGCCGATCGCATGAACGCACAGCTGAAACCCGTTGTCGATGCAGGTCTCGGCGATTCCGGCGAGCGAGTCGCCGGTCATGATGGTGATCCCTCTGTTCCCCGGGTCATCGGCATACGGTTCGACGAGCGCGGCGCCACGCGAGCCCAAGGCGCCGTCCATATAGAGCTTCAGTGCTCGGACGGAAAGCTTGCCGGACCGATCAATTTTCTCCGGACCCGATTTGAGATATTCTTTCCAGGTTGCGCCGGTGCCGCCAATGGCAACGTAGACTCGAAACGGGAACTGATGTTTCGCGATCATGTCCCGATAGATGGCGATCATTTCGCTGTCGGCGCCCATGTCGTGAACCTGGGTGAGCCCGAACTCGAGACATACGGGAATTGCCAGCCTGATGGCTTCCTCCCGTTCAGCCTTGGAAGGAGGCGGGATCGCATCCAGGAGCAGGTCGACGGCATTGTCGACGAGCACACCGCCGGGCTCACCACCCCGCGCGCGCAGGATGCGCCCCCCCGGAGGATCCGGGGTGGCCCGTGTGATCTTCGCCAGCTTCAGCGCGGCGGAGTTGACCCATACCGCATGCCCATCGATCCTCCGGAGCACGACGGGGCTGTTCGGCACCACGCGGTCCAGAATCTCTTTCGTCGGGAATTTTTTGTCCGGCCAGAGGTTCTGGTCCCAGCCGGTTCCGCGGATCACGGATCCCTCCGGCCGGTCATGCGACGCTTCCGCAACGTGCTGTGCAACGGCCTGGGCGGAACGGAGTCCGCGAAGATCCAGATACATCAAGGACGCCCCGAGACCTTCAAGATGCGCGTGTGAATCGATGAAGCCGGGATAGACCGGCTTTCCCTGGAGATCGATCACGGAATCCGGCTTGAAGCGTTCGAGAAGATCGGTCGCGGATCCCACCCCCACGATCACCCCGTCGTCGATGGCGATCGCTTCGGCGCGCGGCTGCGAGGGATTGACGGTATACACGACGCCATTCGTGAGCAGCATGGGCACTTCCCGACGATGATGGTGCATGAGCACGACCGCAGCGGCCGCACACACCGCGAGGGCGCCCGCCACGATGACGATCCGTTGTGTTCTGGTCATGAATGATCACTGAGAGGATGAGGACGAAAATATAGGAAGACGCGCCGCCAGAATCCAGACCGCGTTGCTTCTGAGAACGCAAATGTCTATCCTAACGCACTTCTTGCACGGAGAGCATGATGTCGAAAGCCGAGCCCGCCGCGGCCAGAGAATTCGAACAATTGGTAACCGTCATCCGCCGCCTGCGCCGCGAGTGTCCATGGGACCGCAAGCAGACGCATGCCTCGCTTCGCGCGACGCTCATCGAAGAGGCCTACGAAGTCGTCGAGTCCATCACGGCTAAGAAGCGGGAGCCGTTAAAATCCGAGCTCGGTGATCTGCTGATGAACATCATCCTCCACGCGACCATTGCCGAGGAGAAGAAGGAATTCACGCTTCGCGATGTCCTGGACGAAATCACCGACAAAATGATCCGGCGTCACCCGCATGTCTTCGGTACCACCAGGCTCCGCACCGCGGGCGAGGTCCTGGACCGCTGGGAGCAGCTCAAACTGAAAGAAGGACGCCATTCTCTCCTTGACGGCATTCCTCGTTCCATGCCGGCCCTGCTCCGAGCCCGCCGAGTCCAACAGCGCGCCGCGGGCGTCGGGTTCGATTGGAAACGCAGGAAAGACGTTTGGAGGAAGGCCGTCGAAGAAATGCGCGAGGTCCGCGATACGCTCGAGCGTTCCACGCATCGACGTCGCGAGGAAGAATTCGGCGACCTCCTGTTCGCACTCGTCAATTACGCCAGGTTCCTCGGACTCGACGCCGAGACGGCGCTCCATCGTGCGACCACAAAGTTCACGCGGCGCTTCCAGGGAATCGAGCGGGAGCTCGGGCGCCGGGGAAAGAACGTCCGCGCCTCGTCCCTGAAGGAAATGGATGCGATCTGGAACGAACTGAAGAAGAAAGGTCGATGACCCCCGCTCCTACGTCTCATCGTGATTGCTATACTTGTCGTACGCGTCGATGATGTCCTTCACGAGCTTGTGACGCACGACATCGTTGCGGTCGAAGTAGACGAAGGCGATCCCCTCGATATTCCTCAATACCTCCTGAATCTGGACGAGCCCGGAGATCTGTTTGTTCGGCAGGTCGATCTGCGTGACATCACCTGTGACAATCGCGCGTGAGTTTGGCCCGAGGCGGGTCAGGAACATTTTCATCTGCATCGCCGAAGCGTTCTGCGCCTCATCCAGGATGACGTAGGCGTTGTTGATCGTCCGGCCGCGCATGTACGCCAGCGGCGCGATCTCGATGACGCGGCGCTCGATGTACGTCCGCAATTTTTCCGCCGGGATCATGTCGTCGAGTGCATCGTAGAGCGGTCGCAAGTACGGATCGATCTTCTCTTTCAGATCGCCGGGAAGGAAGCCGAGGCTTTCCCCTGCCTCCACCGCGGGGCGGGTAAGCACGATCTTCGTGATTTCATTGTTCTTCAGGGCCGCCACCGCGAAAGCCACGGCAAGATAGGTCTTGCCCGTTCCCGCAGGACCGACGGCAAAGACGATGTCGTTCCGCCGGATCTGACGCACGTATTCCTTCTGACCGGGCGTCCTGGCACGGATGATCTGGTTTTTTGTATAGAGGATGACCTCGCCATCCTCCACCGACCCCGCCACGGACTTCGGCACGGCGGGCTCTCCATTTGCCGTGACGAGATCGATCACGGTCTCGACATCATTCACGGTGAGATTGCCGTTCCGCGTCAGGAGATAGATCATTTCACGGACGATACGATCGATCTGGTCGACCTCCGTCTGATCCCCCCGCATGGTGATCGTATCTCCCCGGACGACGATGCCTGCGTCGAACCGCCGCTCCAGGATCTGGAGATTCGCGTCGTTCAGCCCGAGAAGTTGGACCGGATCCACTTCTTCGATTTTGACTTTCTTCTCGATCAATCCGTTGCTCCCTTGGCTACAAATACAAAGCCCCCTCTCCTGCCGTCCGAGGGCGGGAAAGGGGGCTTCAACTATGCACGTAAAGTTTCTGCGTGATGACGCCTCGATTACTTGGTAGCGGGCTCCGCAGGTTTCATCGCCCCCGCCTTCCGCGCGTAGTACTTCCGCGCCGCAGCCTTTTCATCGGCGTTCATCTCATTCCCCTTGGGGATCGTCAGCTTCTGTCCCTGGTGAATGATATCGGGATCCTTGATCTGGTCGCGGTTCCCCTGCCAGATTTTCGGCCACAACCATGCGTTGTCGTAGATGTCCTTCTTCTTCGCGATGTTCCAGAGACAGTCTCTGTCGTGCGCCCAGGTTCCGACCGTGTAAATCTTGGTCTGACCCGCGAGGGTGGTCTGCAACGCTTTGACCTTCTCGTTCAGCGCGGTCAGCCTGTCATAGAATTCAGGGATCAACGAGAGTTTGTTGTCCCACAGGCTCTTCACTTTCGCCGCCAGGGCGTCCACATCGGCTGAACGGGCCATCAAGTCTGCGTCGGACAGACGCGAGAGGTCGTTTGCCGTGTTCTCTGTCGCCGTGATCTCCCCACGATACGCCTCTGCCTCTTTCTGGTTCGAACCCACGAGGCCGTACAAATCGTCCAGGCACTTGTTGTAGTCATCATCCAGCTTGGCCGACTGCTGGGTGAGCGAAGTAACCTGATCGGTAACAGCTTTGACCTGATTGGTCAGATCGGTACGTTGGGCAGTATACGATGTGATTTCCTGCTGCCACTGGTCCTTGGTCATCTTCTCCTGCGCGGATCCGACGCTCACGACCAGCAGGGCGGCAAGAACGATGCTGAAAAGTCTCATCACGTTCATTGTCGAATTCCTTTCTTGGTTGTCATGCTCATTGGTCGCATCGGAGGACATTACTTGGCCAACCGCTGCTTGACAACCTGTTGGTCGTCATTGCACTTCTTGAGCTTAGCGTTCTTTTCCGCGATCTCCTTGTCGAGCGTCGCTTTTTGATCCTGTTTCGCCGACAAGTCCTTCTGTAGACTCGCAACTTCATCCTTCAGGTCGTTCAACTGCTTCATTTGATCCTCGTCCGGGCTGGACGAGCATCCGATCAGCATCATCGACCCTGAAAGAAGGAAAGTCACGCATACAGCGATGACCATCCTGTTCAGTGTTCGCATTGGATTCCTCCTAAGTATAGGGTGGGGGTTGATTGGGAAATGCAGGTTCGAGGCCAATGTTCGTTCTGACGATAGCAAATTTTCACCGCATTGTCAAACAATCATTCGCCTCCGTTTTGAGAGGATGCGGCATTTCCCTTATACCACAAGTGACTTGACTTCTGCTAAGACTTTGGCGGACAAGGAGTTGGTACGCGAAGAGGTTAGCCCGCAGTCCTCATTAATAACCTCACTTCCTTCCTTTTAGTTTCTCCAAAGTCATCAAATTTCTCGAATACGTCTAAATCAGTCCACGCTCGGCGAAGCTCACAAACCGGTTCCCGGCGATGATGAGATGATCATGGAGCGGGATGCCGAGGATTTTTCCGGACTCCGAGAGCTGACGGGTGATCTCAAGATCCTCCGTACTCGGTTCCGGATTTCCGCTCGGGTGATTGTGGGCAACGAGGACCGCCGCGGCGCCGTTTTCAATAGCCACGCGAAACACCTCCCGGGGATGCACAAGACTCGCGTTGAGCGTTCCGCTGGAAACCTCCGCCAGCGTGCGCAGAGCGTTCTGCGCGTCGAGCACCAGCACGACAAACGACTCCTTTTCGCGATCGCGCAGAAATGGAATGAGCCGCCGCGCCGCATCTTCAGGCGACCGCAGAACGGGTCGTTGTTCATCCGACCCCGCTTGCGCGCGTCTTCCGAGTTCCAACGCCGCCAACAGTTCCACGGCCTTTGCCGGTCCGATCCCTTCCATGCGCGTCAATTCCGCGGGCGAAACACGAGCAAGGCCCCGGATGGAACGCGTTCGGACAAGGAGAGCCCGGCCGATATCAAGCGCACTTTTCCCTCGTGTCCCTGTTCTCAGAAGGATCGCGAGGAGCTCGGCGTCGGAGAGCGCTTGGGGCCCGACCGTCATCAATCGCTCCCGCGGCCGTTCGCCGACCGGCCAATTCTGCATGGTCATGGAATCGATCTCCCGCGGGAGAGCGTGAGCTTTCTTGACGCCCGATGCGGGACGTCAGCGGGGTTATTCGACGGGTGGGGGGAATTTTGCGGGCTATTTTGTCGGCGCGCCGGTCAGTGGAGAGCCGTTCACCTCGGTAAGATGCTTCAGCCCTTCTCCATCATATTCAAGGATATGAATCCACACATTGACCCTCCCTGCGCCGAAACCAATCTTCCCCCGCAGACCCGGAAAATCCTTGACGGAGGACAGCGCGCGGGTGAGCGCCGGCCGGTTCGTCGCGCCGGCGGCAATCTGCGCCAAAACCAGGCTCATCGCGTCGTACCCAAACAAGGTATAACGATCGGGACTCTTCTTGAACTGCTGAACGAAATCATCGACGAATTTCCGATACGCGCCGTTCGAAGAATCCACGTACGTGTCCGATTCGAACTGAATTCCCTTGCAATATCGACGGTTCGCTTCGAGACCGGGAAGGTTGTTCCACTCACCCGAGCCGAGGAAATGCGTCTGGAGATTATTGTAGACGAACTGCGACGAGATGATCCCGATCTCCTCCGGCCCGGAGATAGGACAGTACAGTGCGTCGATTCCGGTCACCGGGATTTCCGTACTGTCCACCAACGTCTCATCGTACCAGAGATGAATCCCGACGGAGTCCAGGAGCTCCTTGCCGCGAGGCCCCAGCAGCCAGCGCGCCGAGACCTTTGCGCTGCGCGCGAGGAGCGAATCGCAACGGCGAATGGGCACCCCGAGACGAACCAAGTTCATCACATCCTGGCGGTTCATTTT
This sequence comes from Bacteroidota bacterium, assembly GCA_035506295.1. Taxonomy (GTDB): domain Bacteria; phylum Bacteroidota; class Ignavibacteria; order UBA10030; family UBA6906; genus DATJPR01. Next base: position 18,153 of record DATJPR010000101.1, read on the forward strand.
TCCACCGAACTCGACCATCGGATCGGACGTCTGGACCAGTCCGGCCGACCTGATCGCCAAAAACTGGGCGCGCAGATCCGACATCCCCTTCTGGTACCACTGGATGACGACAACATTGGCGCCTTCTTCTTTCGCTTCCTTCACGAACCCATCGGCGAGAAACTTCGCGTAGGTATCCGAGGGGGCCAGAACGCCGACGACTTTCGCCCCGAGCGACGCCACTGCATACCGGGCCATGGCGCGACCGCGTTGTTCGAAATCGGGATTTGCCTGAAAAACGGTCGAACCAAGCGCCGCGATCCCGTTCTGGTTCGCCGTCGGAGTAACAAGCGGAACACTGTTTGCCCCCGCGACACGTGCTGCAGCAATGGCGGTGTTGGAATAGACCGGCCCGACGACGGCCAGAAGGGTGGAATCCTTGACCAGAGCCCTCGTCAGCTCCGTGGAAAGATCCACATCATGTTCGTTATCCCTGACATCAAGTGAGATCTGGTAGTTCTTCCCCATTTTCACGAGAAACGATTGAAACGCCGCAAGGACGCCGTCATATGTCGCGTTCCCGATTTCTTTCACCTGCGTATCGGCCCCATGCTGAAATAAAGGGAGGAGAACACCTATCTTCATCGTCGACACGCCGGAAAGACGGAGGCGAAGGCGATCGACCGCGTCGCGAGGAACCCACGTTCCATAGCCCGCGGCGAGGGTATCCAGTGCAATTGTCGCGGCCGGAACGTTTCCCCCGCTCACTTCACGCATTGCCGCGAGCCACCAGAGGTGGCCGCGCTCCTGCCCCGACGCGCTCCATTTGATGGCGTTGTACAGGCCATCGAGGGGGGTGTGTTCGAGAAAGACCGTATCGACGGCTGTCAAGACCTCACGGACAAGAGATGCACTCGGGTCCGGCGGAAGGGATCGCCATGCTTGCAGGACAGACTGCCTGGCCTCGTCGTACCGCTCTATCTTCAGGTAGATCCTTGCAAGAATCAGATTGGCGTCGGCGATATACCGTGACGACGGGAAGCGCGTCATGAAGGTCCGTGTCACCTTCGAGGCATCATAGTACTCGTTCAGCTCGAAGAGCGCCTTCGCCTTCATGATATGGGCGGCGGACTCTCGCGTGGTCGCCGGCTGGAAAGCGATCACCGAATCGAACGCCGCAACCGCCACCCGGTAGAACCCCCGGTCAAACGCCGTCACCCCCCGACGGAACAGAGCTTCGGCAACTGGATCACTGATCGGCTTCTGAGCACGCGCGGCGGAACAGAGCACGACCACGCCGGCAACAACGAGAACCGCGGCGAGAAGGGAGGACCGATGTCCCGATGGCTTCATGCGTAGTCCCTCGATAGACTCCTGAGGCCCGAATAAGTGTAGATCGAAGCGATGACCAGCGAAAACCCGACGACGAACCCCAATGGGGCGTACCAGATCGAGGTCGAATATTCGCCGGAATGAGGCGGGAACGAATAGAATTTGTAGACCGGCACGGCGACGACCGCCGTTACGATGACAAGGTACAACATGCTGATCAGAAAAGTAAGTGTCGCCCCGCGCGATGACGCCACACGTATCGGGTTCCGCTCCTTGAACTGGGCAAAGAGCGCGCCGGAGCCGAGATACATGCTGGTGATGGCGACCGCGACGCTCGCCATGCTGATCGTCGCGGCATTCGAAAGGTCCACATGTTGCCGCGTCAGGATCGCGGAAGCGATCGACAGTGCAAGGGAAATCGTGAGCACCAGGCCGAGCGACCAGAGAAACTTCTGCCAGTAGAGCTTCCCGAGAAGGATCGGGCCGGACCGGATGCACCAGAACGCCAGCCCTTCCTGGCTGACGGCGGGAAAGACAAAACGCAACGCGACCGAAGCAACGAGAAAGCCGTTGAAGAGGAGGAGTGTCAGGTACGATGCAGTCTGGGTGACCTTCTGCGTCGGGGCAAATTCCAGTGACGACATGGTGAAGACAAACACCGTGAGCAGAAGGATCATCAGGAGAAAGTGCACCCACTGGTTCGGGTCACGGAAGAACAGCCAGAAGTCCCTCTTGACGAGCGCATCCATCTGGGCGTTGGGAAAGGTCCGCTGTTGAAATGACATCAATGAATTTGTCGACGTGCCGTTCTTCACTGTCATGGACGCCTGCGATTCCGCTGCGCCCAACCAGCTCCGATAGTACAGGCGCCGCCCGATGAAATACAGCACGGCAGCTGCGGCAACCGTGACCCCGTTCAGCAAGAGCAGATACTTGAGCGCGCGATCGGGCTCCCCGGAGACTGTCCAGTAGAGGAATTCCGTCACCCAATAGTTCGGCAGGTATCGCGCGACAAACGGATCGAGCTCGCCGAAGTACTCGTTGACATGGGGAAAGTGACGCATCACCTGGTTCACCAGCTCGAGCGGGTTCGTCTCCCTGAAATAGCCGTAAACCGCGACCATGTACAGGAGGATGCTCCAGCCCATCACATGCTTGACCGCGGTCCTGGAGGCGATCGAGATGAGCAGGATGATCATGCCCACTGCCATCACGCCGGATAACAGGAGGAAGGGAAACATGAGGAAGAGAGGTCCGGTGATGTAGAAGTGCCACGGCAAATTGAACACCGAGAAATACCCGATCAACATCGACGCGCCGATCAGGACCATCGTGATCGAGCTCGAGAAGAAGTTGTCGATGAATTTCGTCAGGAAGACCTTTTCCGGCGCCACCGGAAGCGCCATCAGGAACCCTACCTCGTCGGAGCGATAGAACGTCGCATAGCTGACGACCACGTTTCCGAGGTTCACGGTGACAAAGAGCACATACAGCACCATCGCCAGGAAGCGGTGGGTGAGAAAGAGGCCGATGTGGGCGGTGTCAAGAAAGTACATCGTCGCCCATCGGGTCAGGAAATACACGGCCACAAAGAATCCCCCGAACACCAGCACCGTGGCCGTGGAGCCGGGAATATCGTTGAGGTGCGATCCCAGAAGCCGATTGCGAAAGCCGCGCGCGCGTATCCAGAGGAGAAGGAGGATCTGCTTCATCGGTCAGCGGGTCAATTCCAGGAAGAGGGATTCGAGGTTTTCCGCAAAGACGCCGGCATCGTTCCTGGCCTGTTCGTGAACGATCTTTCCCCTGTGAATGATGGCAATCCGATCACAGAGTTCTTCGACGATGTCCAGGAGGTGGGTGGACATGAATACCGTCAGTCCGCTGGAGCATCGCGCCCGCAACGTGTCCTTCATGAGCCGGGCACTGCGTGGATCAAGCCCGACGAGGGGCTCGTCGATGATCAACACATGCGGGTTGTGGATCAGCGCACCGGCAATCACCATCCGCTGGCGCATGCCCTGTGAGTACTCCTCGGCGCGGCGGTCCAGAAAGTCTCCGATCCCGAAGGACTCCACCATTTCTTCAATGCCGACGCGGATCGTCTCACTTTCCATTCCGTACAACTCGCCGAGAAAATACAGGAACTCCCGGCCCGTGAGTTTCTCATAGAGGAACGGCTGGTCGGGGACGTACGACAGCATTTTCTTCGCGCCCAGCGGATCGCGTTGAATGTCCGCACCATTGATCAGGCAGCGACCTGACGTCGGCGCAAGCAGGCCGGTCATGGTCTTGATTGTCGTGGTTTTCCCCGCCCCGTTCGGACCGAGGAACCCGAACAGTTCTCCCTTCGCGACATTCAAGGACACGCCGTCGACCGCGCAGAACGTGCCGAATTTCTTGACGACCTCGACAAGTTGGATCATGAAGTCCTGAGAGACGTAGAGCATAGGTGGGAGCGATCCGGGGTTGCCTTTATGATTGTCTGCCGGCGCGTTTCGCCGTCGATCCATCGAGAAGACGTCGGATATCCTGCCATCCCTTGCCGAACCTGCGCGCGACCTCCCGGGCGTGTGGGTTGTACTTCCACATGTCCACGAAGAGTTGATCGGAGTCGTTCCTGGCGACGGCGACGATCGAGCGGAGTCGGCGGGAGTGCACGGTCCACCCTTCATCCTCTCCCAGATGCGCCGAGGCAAGAGACCGCCCGACAAGTTGTGTGAGGAAGACGGTCTCCGCCATCCTTCGATCATGGGCATCCGGTGTCATGGTGTCCACCTGAAGGCCGGCCCGCCGGAGAAGGCTCTTCATCTTCCGCTGGACCTCGCGCGACCCGCGGACGGGGCAGAGAACCACGCGGTGCCCTTTCAGGCTTCCGCCGTAGCTGTCCGGCCCGAAGAACGGATGGCATCCTATGGCAGTCACTCCTTTGGGGAGAAGTGACGCCATCCACTGAACCGGCCCGGCCTTGACGGCGCAGACGTCGATGACCGTCGAAGGCGGCTTCACCAACGGCCGTATCATTCTCAGCACATCGCGGAGCGCCGAGACGGGGACAGCGAGCAACACGATCTTCTGCGCGGCGGTCTCTTCCAGCGAAGCGCTCACGATTCGCGTCGAAAGACGCCCGCGCCGCCCAAGGCGAGGATCCCAGACGAAGACGGTGGCCGAGCGGGCGAGGATTTCCGCCGCGAGGCGGCCGAACCTGCCGTAGCCGATGATACCGACGGCTATCGCGCCTTGTGATCTTTTCCTTTTCGTTGCGTGGCCTTCGAGAGCTGGAAGATGGCTTTGAACAGGTCCCGCGTGAATTCAACGTCGAGACCGAGATCACGGGCGACGGCGAGTTGTTTCTTCAGCACTTCATCCTCCCGTTTCCGGTCGCCGATTTTCGTCCCCCGGTGCTTCTTGACCTCGCCGATCTGCCGGACGATGGCAAGGCGTTCAAAGAGCAAGAGCACGATATTGTGATCGATCTGATCGATGGTGTCGCGCAAATCCCGGAGCCGTGTGGTCTTCCGCAGAAGCTGTTGCCGCGTGAGATGGTCGAAGATCGTCAATGCCACCATGGCTTCAGCCACCGGCACAACGCGTGGACAGATGCAGGGATCGTGACGGCCTTCGACGGAAATCGTCGCAGGCTTTTTATCCACCGTCACCGTTTCCTGTTCCTTCCGGATCGAAGACGGAGGCTTCACGGCGATGCGGACGACAATGTCTTCCCCGTTGGAGATGCCGCCTGCGATACCCCCGGCATTGTTGGTGCGAGTCCTCACACGTCCGGTGGTTTCCTCCACATACATCGAGTCGTTGTTCTCGCTCCCCTTCAATCGCGCAGCGACGAACCCGTTGCCCACCTCGAAACCCTTGACCGCGCCGATCGATAGCAGCGCCTTGCCGAGTTCGGCTTCCAGCTTGTCGAACACCGGTTCCCCCAGTCCTGCCGGCGGGTTCTGCACAATCACTTCCACGACGCCACCGACGGAGTCGCCTTCCGCCTTCGCGGCCAAGACGAGTTCTTCCATCTTTTGGGCGGCCACGGGGTCGGGGCAGCGCAGCGGGTTCTTTTCAATTTCTCCAAAGTCCACCGAGCCGATCGCAATTCCCGCGACTTCTCTCGTGTACGCGATCACCCGAATGCCTTTGTGCTCGAGGAGCTGCTTCGCGATAGCTCCCGCTGCCACGCGCGCCGCGGTCTCGCGTCCTGAGGACCGTCCCCCGCCTCGGTAATCGCTGATCCCGTATTTCGCCATGTACGTGTAGCCTGCATGGCCGGGTCGGAACATATCCTTGATCTTCTCATACGCCTGCGGGCGCTGGTCGGTATTCCAGATCAGCATGCAGATGGGTGTGCCCGTCGTGCGCCCCTCGAATACACCGCTGAGGAGCTCCACGCGATCCGCCTCTGCACGCGCGGTCGTGACTTTGCTCTGGCCCGGCCTTCTCCGGTCAAGCTCCTTCTGGATCATTTCGACATCGATCGGAAGCCCCGGACGCACGCCGTCAAGCACAGCGCCGATCGCCCGACCATGGCTCTCCCCGAAGGAGACGATACGAATATTGCTGCCGAGTGAATTTCCTGCCATACGAATCCCAACGATGTGATTGCCCTGTCCTCATCCAGATACAGCGATACTTCCTCCTGCCGGTCGAACGACTTACTCCGTGCGGGTCACCCCGGCCAGCGTACCCAGCTCGTCCCAGAATGCCGGGTAGGATTTCGTGACGCATTCCGCCCCGTTGATGACGACACCGGGGATCTTGAGGCCGATCAAGCCAAAGACCATGGCAAGCCGGTGGTCGTCGTGTGATGAAAGCGACGCTCCGCGCAACGCCTTTGGAACGATGGAGAGGCCGTCATCATGGACATCAATATGCGCGCCGAGTTTCCGCAATTCCTCAGCGAGAGTTTCGAGGCGGTTCGATTCCTTGAATCGAAGATGGGCGACATTCCGGATTCGCGTCGGCCCTCCTGCGAACAGCGCAACGGCAGCGAGCGTCGGAACCACATCGGGCATCCCGTTCATGTCGACGTCGATTCCCTGCAATTCCCCCGTTCGCGATACCGCCATTGCACCGCCGTTCTCGCGGACTGTGCACCCCATGCGCTCGAGAACACGGACAAATGCTGTGTCGCCCTGCAGCGATTGCGTATGCAATCCCTCCACGCACATTTCGCCGCCTGCGATAGCTGCGGCGCCGAACGGATAAGAAGCCCCCGAGGCGTCCGACTCCACCGGGTAGACAACGGGCCGAAACCTCTGGCTGGCAGGAACATCGAACGTGCGCAAGTCGTCGGTCGCAGTGACGGTGATGCCGAATGCCCGGAGCACATCGATGGTCATTCGGACATAGGGCGCCGAAGGAAGGGTGCCTTCAACCGTGATCGAGACAGCGCCGTCCGCACGCGGTGCCGCCATCAGCAGCGAAGATAGAAATTGCGAGCTCCGGTCCCCCCGCAACGTCGTCTTTCCTCCGCGAATCCCTCCGCCGTGAACGCTCACCACTAATCCGGAGACATCCCGTTCAACCCGCACGCCAAGTTGGTCCAATGCACGGACGAGATCGTCAAGAGGCCGCTCCGCCATTCTTGGCGACAACGAAAATCGCGTCGTGCCCTTCGCCAGGCCGCTGAGCGAGAGCAAAAACCGGAACGTTGTCCCCGCGTTCCCGATCGGGATGGGAAATTTCGGGGAGGACAACATTCCCCCTTGTCCTTCAACGACAAGCCTGTCACCGGCGCGTCTGGCCAGCACGCCGAGCAGGTTCAATCCATTGCTCAGGAGCGTCGTGTCGTCACTCTCGGATGCGTTGACCAGTTCCGATGTCCCCTGCGCCATCGCCGCGCACACCAGCGCACGATTGGTGATGCTCTTGGACCCGGGGACGCGCATGCGTCCATGGATCGGACCGGAGACAGGATGGACTCTCGCCTGCATTGCTCAATACTCGTAGTCGACGACGGTACGCGCTGACCGGACGCCGCGAAGGAATCCAGCGACGCGCTGATGATCGGGGTGGTCCTGATACTCTTTGAGCTCTTCCAGCGATGCGAATGTGGCATTGAGGACGAGCTCGTAAGCATCCGGATCCGGTCCCACATTCGTCGCCACCTCGAAGGATCGGATGGCCGGAATCAAAGACGGCAACTCCCTGAGCAACAGTTCGGCACGGCGGACATTTTCCAGGCGCACTCTGCCCTGCGAGGTATCAAGAAATTTCCACATGACGATGTGACGAATCATCGATCTCTCCCGGGATAGTCACACCCGCGATGCTCGGTTCAGGAGACC
>DATJPR010000102.1:0-5695 GCA_035506295.1 Bacteroidota bacterium
GCTTCGCCCCAGCGTCTTCAACGCCTTCCAGATCGTATCGGAAAGCGGCCGGCGGAGGATCCGATGGTGGCTGACGTCAGCACTCGTGCTGGCCGCCCACTGAAGCGCCACGGCGGTATCGGAGACTAGAACGGAAGTGAACAGGGGGCTTGCCGGCGGCACGACATCTGGACGCACCAGAGCAAGTATCGGGGAGAACTTCGACGGAACGTAGCGTCTGGTCACCGCGGTGATCTTATAGAACACTCGCTTCGTCAGCGTGTGGATTTCAATCGTGTCCGTGAATACAGTATCGGGAATGATCCAGCCCACCCGTACGGCAAAGGTGTCGAAGGGCGAGTTAGACCAATAGACCCGGTACCCGAGGAGATTGGGCTCCGGGCCGCGATGCCAGTGAAGGGTGACGATGCCAAGTGTGTCGATGGAGCCTGTGAGTCCGGTGGGGACGCTCGGCGGCGTCGTATCGATCCGCTCGGAATACACGGGGAGCGACCTGGCGACATTGCCGGCGGTATCGACTGAAACGACGACATAGTACGGCTCGTCCGCGGCACTGATGGTATCGGTATATTCTCTTGTTGTTGGAGCGAGCACATGGTTCCTCAATGCGATGGCAATCGCGCTGTCGTCTGCAAGCGGAACGGATTTCAAAGGCCGTTCCTGCACTGCATGGTACCCGGTCTGCCAGAGTGCGCTTCGCAGGACAATGAATCCGCGCAGGTCCAACGGGATGCTGGGGATGTCCCAAGCGAGCTTGACGCCATGTTTGCCCAGGTCGATGGGATTCTGAACTCTCGGCGCAGGCGGCGGAGTGACATCACGGGGAAGTGCGTCAGCTTCCGCCGGGTCGGAAAGATCGCCGAATGGAGTGACCCCTTGCACGCGATATCGATACTGATGATAATCCACAACGGACGAGTCAGGGTAGGTGATCGTCTCGTCGTTCAGCGTTTGACCACCCGGGATGAACAGTTCCGCGTTCAACCGACGATAGGTCGTTCCTCCATCATCCGACCTGGAAATGTAGAAGCCTCCATAACGTGCGCCGGGAACGCCTTGCGACCAACGAAGAATAACCAGCCGGTCGAGCGATTCAGCCTGTAGATCCGGCGGCGGCGGGTTCGGCAGCAGTTCGCCGGGGCTGGCGACGGTTCCTCCCTCGGCCACTGCGTATGCAGTGTCTTTTCGGGCGGGGCGGACAGTGTAGACATATTGCGTACCCTTGACTGCGCTTCTGTCGACGTAGCGGAGCGCAAGGCCGTTTGCAGCCACAGGATCGTTATCTGCGGCAAGCATGGCGTAAGCGTACCGTGCTAACAGCTCATCGACTGCAGCTTTGATTTGTCCAACCTCCGTACGTTTCTGGATTTCCGGCACAAACGATTTCGCGTGCAATGCGCCGGCTGCTGCTGCAGCCCAGCGGTCCGCGTGGTCTGCACGCGAGGACCATTCCGGCATCGTCCAGGGCAGGAGCGGTTGTTGTGTCAGCTGAACAATGGAGTTCTTGTCGACGCTCCCATCTTTGCGAACGGTTCCACGTGTTACCACGTATCCTGTTTTGTTCGCCGATGACCATCCGCCCGCTGTCGATGGTCCCCACCGGAGCACGATGGAGTCACCCGCCGCCCTCGACAGAACAAATATCACTGCCGATCGTGGAGCAGGCGAAGGCCCGGGATGCGCCGCGTGGGCGACCTTCGCCAGGGAGATGGAATCACCCTTGTCGAGGAGCGCGCCGTATTTGCTCAGCGAATCGGGTCGAGGAATGCCCGTTGACGGAACAACCGGCACGATCACCGTTTTCTTTCCCGTCTGGCCGTACATGGGGATTTGGGTAGCGGCCGTCCCAAGCAGAAGAAGGGCAGCGAGAAGTCGTCGAGGAGATATCCGGGTTTTCATGTCAGTGCGTCACGTTTAGTCGTTTGGTAGAAGTGGCATTCTTGCTTGCCGGTGGCGTCGTGTTCAACTTCACCGCCGCGGACGACTTCGCGCCGGTCTGGAGCATCTTCTGCACCGGGGTCGGCCCGTACCAGAATGTTTTCTTGATCCATGGGCCGCTTGGAGCCCATGTGAACTTCGGACCGAAAATGAAGTTCAGGGTGTAACCGTCCTGGTACATCGGCGTTTCAGAGCCGTCGACCGATGAAAGGTCAATGCTGCTGAAATGATTGATCCAACTCGAATTCTGATCGATCCAGTCCTGCAGGCCATAGAGATTGGAGTTGGGATCGTCGCAATCACCGCGCGCATACCCGAGTGAGATCATGTGCGATTTGAACCAGAGCGTGAAGTAGTCTCCGGGCACCTCCTCGCCATGGAGATAGTGAACCTGAATGTCACTCGACCCAGACCCGCCGCCAAAGGACGTTATGCCTTTGCCGGGTTGGTACCCGAAACTCGGGAACGGGAAGACACGGAGCTTTCCCCCGGAGGCATTCTGGAATTGTGCCGTGACATCGAAATTCACCATTCCCAGGAGAAGGAAGAACTTGTCCTCCATGCTCTCGGACCACAGGCGGGCAAATATCAATGCCTGCACGTGGCTGTAGATCTTCGGCCATACGTATTGGGTGAACCACCGCTCAGAGGGGATGTGCGCCGTCACGACGACCAACGGCCGCTCGGAAAAAGGAATGCCGAGTGCGTTCTTCGACGTGTAGCCGTACATCTCATAATCGTCAAGGTCTTCAGCGCTGGCGAAATGCGCCACCAGCCGTTCCCGTGTTCCCCAGTATTTGCTGTAGTCGGTCTTTGAATACACAAATTGTTGTATCTTGTCGGCGAGCGTGTTGAATTGCGACGTCCGGAAGTAGAAGACGTAGAGGAGCTTTTCATTCGGCTTAATTTCCGTTCCCGGAAGTTTTCGCGTAAAGATCGATAAGCCGGCCGCACCCGGCAAGACCATGGATGACCCTCCCGCCTGCGTGGATCCGATGGCCGATTGTTGAAGGACACCCACGGTGTTTGTCTTGAGACCAACGACATTTCCGAGGTGAAGGGAGGGGGCTGCAGTCAGACCGCCTTCGGTCCTTCGAATCACTTGAAATGCGTATCGGTTTGCATTCGTGAGGTTCGGCATGGGAAATGCGATCCCGCCCATGTTCCAATCAAACGAACATGGGATTTCCGTCGGCGTCCCTCCATCAATCGGAACGAGGCGGACGAAATATGTGCCGGGCAACTTGAACAAATAGCCGAAGACGCCCTGCAGGCGAAAAGTCCGAATTTCGTTCTGCAAATAGTTCTTCTGCGCATCGAGGGGCCACGAGTCGTACACCATGGATTTCAAGATCGAATCCGGTCTCGGTCCGGTTTTGAACTTGGCGGACTTCGTTTCTACGATCGGCGTGCCGTCCATCTTCTTGGCCTGATTCCACTGATGACCATCCCATTCTTCTGCGTAGACGGTCAGGGTCGCCAGAATATTCGCGTTCCCCTCAAGAGGATCGTTTCTGAGGCCGAACTTCACGTTGAAGTTGTCGTCGGACATCGTCCAGTAGCCTTCGGCCGGTGTGTTGTTGTCAGCGTCGACGACGGTGAAGTCGCGGACACGGATGCGGAACGTTCGCGTGCCAACTGATCCATCGGAATTGACAATATCGAAGTCCTGCGGAGAATCGACCGCGAAGATCAACGCGCCGGTGGGAACGGAAAGGACAGAAACACCTTTATCACCGTTTTCCGGAGTCATATCTGTTATGAGGTCGATCTTTGCAAGTGGCGATTCGGATTCGATCTGGCATTGCGAGCCGAAGCTGAAGGAAAACTTGATGTCTCCCTGGATCACGCCGCCGAGGGCACGGACATGCGCGCCGAATGTTCCCTCTGAATAAATGGGATTTGGGCCCATGACGACGCACCGGAGCCCGGCCCCGACGTCGACCAGATCCACCTTCCCAAACGGGTCGATGTCAATCCCTCCCTTTGCAAGAGCATAACCGTAAAGTTGTCCCATCGCATACCAGCCATCCACACCCGGCGGACTCCCGGTATTGCTGCAAATGCGTGTCAGGTCGTGCGTGAGCGCGACATCGAATCCGAAACCCATGCCGATCCTGCCATAGAAGAACGCGAACTGTTGATCGCCCGTGTCATAGCTGGCTGTGAGGCCGAAGGCAAGGCCTTCTGTTGGACCACCCGAGAACGGCATGTGCACCGTCGGAAGCGAGCTGCCGATCGCCGCCTCGATGTCCTTCTTCATCGGGAAGTTGTTGAAGTCCGGCGCCGGAATATCTGTCCCCGCCATGAAGTAGCACGTGGTCTTCATCAGGCTGTAGAAGGTCGCAGAGTTCGGTGACTGCGGCGTCCCGAAGAGGATGTGCCAGTTCGCGGGGTCGAAATGGAGATTCGCCCATCCCTGCACATTGAGAATCGGCGAGAGACTCGAGCTCGTCCAATACGCGAAATTGGCATCGAAGATTTTGTTCGGGAAATCATACGTGATGTTCGCCGTTGCCAGGAACAACGCCTGGCTTCTGTTCGTGACGCCGGGACTGATCATGTAGGCAGCGCCGTCAAGGCCGATCTTCCCAACACCGCCGTTGGTCAGGATCTCCATCGAGAACGAGACGTCGGCGGAGAAGGGTGCTGCAGAGGGATATGTCCCGATCGTCACTCCTGCCTTGAAGCCCATAGCCGTGTTCGCGTCGGGTACATAGACGATGCCGGAATTGCTCGGCCTGCTTGGATCGTTACTATTATCTGCCGGCGCATTGTCGCCTCCGCCGGAGAAGCTTGGAGCTTTGCTGAGGTCAGGAGGATTCGTGGACCGCGTCATATGATAGTAGGCGCCTCCGCCGAATCCGAACAGGCCAAGTCCCGAATTGCCGAATGGAATGCCGAGCTCGGTGAGGAACATGCCGTCCACGTACCAGTAGCGTGTTCCATTGACAGAGCCGAACTCGGCCGTCGCCTTCGCGGAGAACATTTCGGCGAAGGTCGCACTGACTGCTCCGCGAAAACCGTTGCCGAATGTTGGGTCGTTCCGGTAGAACGCAATGTCTCCGTCGATGGAAACCGCGCCCAGGTCGGCCTTGATGGCGATGTCATCGAGCTCGACATCATCGAACTGAAACTTCTTGGGGAAGTCGCTGAGCGGCATTTTCCCCCAGACCGAAAACATCGTTTCACCGGAGAGACCGGGACTGTCGTCCATGAGAATGAACTTCACCTTGAACTGGAGTCCCATGCGGATGTTGCTCGCATCCGCGCTCGCGACCGGTGTTACGCTCTCAAGACTGATGGGGAATCCGGACATGGAGTGCTGAGGCGATCCCAGGGCCCAGGTGCCAATCGACAGGTACGGGGCATTCGACATCAAGCCGAAGTCCTGAAAACGCACGCCATCGAGCTTCACGATCGGCACGGCTTTCATGGCCTTTCCCACATCGCCCGAGATCAGAAGACTCCCTGTGAGCAGCGCCTGGGCAGTGAACGTGCCTGCATTGTCTGTCAGGCTGATGTGCGACGTCTTGTCGAGCGTGAAGGTCGCAGCCCAGAGGTCGGATTTCAAATCGTTCGTCGGCGTGATCGTGAAGTCGAATGCGAGCGGTCCCTTCGGGTCCTTCGGATGAGAGAGGAGCGCAGAATACTGCAGCGGGCTATCCTCCGTGCAGATCGGCAGCATCAGACGGCCGTTCATCGACCCGCGGGTCAGACTGCTGCTCAGCAGGTGAAGCTCAATCGCATCAACGCT
>DATJPR010000103.1:0-7717 GCA_035506295.1 Bacteroidota bacterium
CACATCCTTGAATAGCAACTCCTTGTCGATGGGATGATCGCTCACTTTCGCCTGCAGCATGGCAAGCACATCGGAATCCTCCTGCAGTTCGATCGTCAGCGCCGATCCCGGCGCATGCAGCGTTCCTGCCGGGATATGAAAACCGTCGTTCGGAAGCAGCTTGTACGCCTTCGAGAATTTCAAGATGTGATCGCTGTTCCAGTCCTTGAGGTAGGGAAGCAGAAGATCGTATTTCTTCTCGCGGTGGATATACGGATGGACGCCGAGAAATGATTCCGGGTGCGGCCCGAGGTCGACGCCATCCGGGAAAAAGTAGCTTTCTTCCTTCGAGTTCCTTCCCAGCAAGGACGCATGACGTTTCATCTGGTGGAGATGATAGGGAAGGCGATCGCCGTAATCGAAAATTTTCGCCAGCCGTCCGAGTCCGTTATGCGTGGCGGCGTACGCAGCGCCCATGATGAGGTCCGGGGCGGCTTCAATGACGGCGCGAAGCGTGACCGGCGGATCGCCGTTCAGGGTCAACGTGCTGAGCCCTTCGTCGGATACTTTGACGGCATTGTCCGCTTCGGTCGTCGACGCGAGCCAGCGCTCACAGATCGCACCACGTTCGCCGAGATGATACTCCCTTTCGGGAAGCCCGAGACGTTTTCCCGGAGGAAGAAAAGAGCGCGCTACCCACGCGGGATGCAGGTGAAGAACGCCCCCCGTTCGCTCTAGTTCTTTCTCGACGTTGGAACGGATCTTTGGTCTTGAATCCATAACACTCTCCCGTACCATGCATGATAGATCGACTCATCGCACCCGGCGTCCATCCTTCAGGAACTGCTCCGCGAGGCCCTTCAGCGATCCGTCGGGCTCGTAGATGGTATCGGGGGACCACTGCACCGCATACGCCCGTCGCATCTTGGACGTTGCGTTCGCTCCCGAGCGATGGAACGTGACACTGGAAAACACGGCAATGGACCCGGCCGGCGCGTTGAAGGAAATTCCTGGATCGTTGCCGAAGTAGCCAACCCGATCGCTGGAATTGGGCACCGGCTTGTGCTCCACTTTCTCGCGGACCCCCGCACGGGAGAACGGGAGGACGGAAATCGTTCCGTTCTCTTCATTGACGTCGTCCAGGGGGATCCAGGCATTGACATAAGGGCGGTGCGGATGATCGACGTATCCGGAATCCTGGTGCCACCCGAATTCGGCGCCTTTCTTGTCGGTGCCCTTCACGACGAATTGCTCCCAAAACAACATCGCATCCTTCCCGATGGTCGCCTTGCAGATCTCCGCCATGAGATCGCTGAAAATGAACGACCCGAGCTGCGGGCGATCCCGATATGCCAGGAACACGAAGTAGCGGCTGTTCTTCCTGCTGAGGTTCAGGACATCGGTCCCCTTGCGTTCCATTTCCTCGTCCTGGGCGCGCACCAACGACGCACACTCTGACCTCAGCATTTCGAGATCCCGGTCGGGAATTGCTTTCTCCAGGAACATGTATCCTTCGTCGCGATACAATCGACGTTGTTCATCGCTGATCCGCAGCGAATAATCCGCATTCATCGTTTCCTCCATCCTATGTCGTTCCTTCATTAAGCGTGTCCTCCGCCCGGTCACTTGACCAGGACCATCGAATGCACGATCCGGATCGAGCCGGAGGTCAGCTCATAGAAATACACTCCGGACGAATATCGGCTGCCGTCGAACCGCACTTCGTGCATTCCCGCTGTCTGTCGTTCATTCGCCAGCACGGCGACTTCGCGCCCGAGAACATCGTACACCGCAAGCCGGACCGTGCTGTTCCCCGGCGCCTGATATCTGATCGCCGTCGTCGGGTTGAAGGGATTCGGATAGTTCTGATACAGTGCAATCTCCGTTGGCTGATTCACCCCTGCCGGAAGCTGCTGAATGCCCGTGATCGCCGTCGTATCGATCGAAAGGATTCTCGCTGAGTACGCCGGCACCGGGACGCTGAACGCAGCCAGCGAAGCCCCACTTCCCGGAAAAGATTCTCCGGTGACAAGATCGTTCAGGTAGTACATGCGGGAGGAATCCAGCATCATTCCCTGGGTCGGAAGGCTGAGCTTCGGCGTCGCCGCAGCGCTCCCCATGTTCAGCACCGTCACGACGTTCTCGCTTCCGGTCCAACGTCGAAACGCGTAGATGGACGTGGAAGGAGCGACGGGGACCTCGCCGAAATTCCGGCCGGTCAACGCGGGGTGCGTGCGTCGGATTGTTGCGAGGCGCTGGTAGAACGGGAACAGCTGATTCGGATCATTCGATGCTATTGTCCGGCGGGCGTCAAAAATGTAAGACGCATTGTAGGGAGAGGTTGTCGCTCCGATCTCCTGGCCATTGAAGATCAACGGAATGCCCGTTAGCGAGAACAGCAACTCCGCCGCCATCTTCGTGCGGGGGAGGTCGTTCTGCTGGATGAACCGGTAGGTGTCGTTGTTCTCCATGAAACGAAAGATGAGCGCATTCGGCGCGTAGCCGTGGCCGTTGTTCGTAAGGGAATTCCTCAGCGCCGCGGCCCGTTGCGCTTCCGATGTGGCGGTGAATATCGTCGGATTGCCGTTGGTCACATACGTGGTCTGCCACACCCAATGCGAGACCCAGCTTTCCTCGGCGGTCCAGTCGTAGGCTGCGTCGAACCGTTGGTCGAACACGACGGACGATGGGGCCTTGTCTTCCGCGAGGAGGAGAATCTCCGGCTTGAGGCGTTTGAGAGACAGGCGCCAGGCTTGCGTGAAATCCGGGGCACGCGCGTTCACTCCCCATGCTGCATCGACGCGATAGCCGTCGATATCATACTTCTCGATCCAATACCTGGCCGCCTCGGTCATCCACCGACGCACTTCCGGATTGTTGTAATTGAGGTTTGGAAGGTTGTTCCAGAAGTAATTGATGAAGCCTTGATACTGGTGATAGTCGTCCGCGTAGGGCGCATCGTCGATCGCGCGCTGGTAGAAATCCCAGTAGTGACTCTGCGTGCCGTACTGCGAGGACTCGACGGCGTACGGGTGATAGATGGAGCTATGGTTGGGGACGAAATCCAGCACCACGTGAAGTCCGAGTCCGTGGGCGGTGGCGATCATCGTCCGGAAATCCGCTTCGCTCCCGAGGTCACCGCGGAGGGAAAAATAGTCTGTCACGTCATACCCCTGCCCGAAGTCATGCGTCCGGTACACCGGCTGGATCCAGATTGCCGTCGCGCCAAGTGTGGCAATCTCGGGGAGTTTCGCCGTGATGTCGGCGAACCGGCCGTCCATCACGAAGATCGAAGGTGTGATACCGTAGACCACTGCGGTGTCGATCCATCGGGCATGGTCCGCCCGGATGTCGAACGGTCTGACCGAGCCGGAATCGAGACTCACGTACGTTCGCGCCCGAACGGTATCTCCCTTGTCCGAGACCGCCTGCAGATTGAAATAGTATTCGCCGTCTGCCGCCCCCGGCGGAATCGTGCAGGTGGCGACGGAATCTCCGCTGCCGGCGATAGCCAGAGGATACGGATTGCGGGCGTCCACGCTCCAGGAAAAGCTCACCGAGGAAGTCTCGGGATTGTCGACCACCGAGGCATGGAGAGAGACCTGCATCCCGGCCGCCGTGGCATAGGCATAGCACTCCGGTTCGAGATGGTATCCCAACGTCAGGCGCAACGTGTCTGAATAAAACGCCGTTCCGGCGCTGTCGATGCGAGCAACGATCACCGTCGTGCCATTCCCGATCCGAACCGGAACGGTGAACGCCGAATCGCTGATGGCAAAAGGTTCCGGGAGGCCATTCACATAGAGAACCCCGCCGCCGAACGCGCCGGTGACGGTGCCGCTCACGACTTGCTCCTGCCCCCACACTGTTGCCGGGCTTTTTGGACTCAGACGAATCGTTACTGCTTCCAGGTCTCCCGCGACAAGAAAGCTCGCAGCTGCAATCATCACACCGATCTTCAGCAAATGCACGTGTACTCCATTTCAGTACTTTCCATAGGTCTCAGCGACTTCGACCATCTTGAAGAGGTTCGCATGCGGCGTATCCCGGCCGCATTGATCGCCTGTCGAAAGAACAAAGCCCCCGTCCGCCCCGGCATCGTCTATGAGCCGCTTGCACTTGGCTTCCACTTCCGCAGGAGTCGCATGCAGCATAAAGTCAAAAGTATTGATATTCCCCTTGATGCAGAGCTTCGATCCGTAACGCTTCTTCACGTCTTTCAGGTCGACGTTCCCTCCGGGCGGTTCTTCCATCGGTTCCATCACGTCGACGTCTGTCTGCTCCGCGACGATGGGGATCAATTCGCGGGACCGGCCGCAGATATGAAGATGCGAGATGACCCCGGCTTGCCGGCAGATCGCCGATGCCTGCTGGATAAACGGGAGCTCGTATTTCCTGAAGATCGACGGCGAGCTGACGCTCAGGCTTGCGCTGGATCCACCGAGCATGATCTCATCCGGTTCTGCCGCGACCATCGCACGGACATTCGCAAGTGCCCATGCCATCCAGAACTCGTGGACTTCCTCCATGTAGTCCGGGTCGTCGACAAAATCCTGAAAGCACTGCTGGAACCCGCCCTGCCGGAAATTGAACCACCAATCCTGGAAGACCGGCACCATCGCGACATACACGCCCAGGTCCCCGATGCGGCCGCGGTCATGATAGACGTTCTCCCATCTCCACGGCCCTTCGCCGGTCAACATCCGGAAGCGCGGGAAATCGCGCTTCAGGTCTTTGATCGGTTTTTCATCCCTCCATGGAGGCTCGTCGGCAAAGTACAATTCCTTCTCTGACAGAGGTCCAAGCGGAGTGTCGCAGACGCGCTCAACAAGTTTTCCGTTCGGCCGATCGACGATCGTTTCTTTGAATGCCGGCGCTCCCTCGGGACGAATCTCCTTCAATCCCCCGTAGATGTACCACCCGTCGATCCCGAAGTGCTTCACCGCCTCCACGTATGCCTCGGCGTACGTCGCCGAGGTCCATCCATTGTGCTCCCGACCGTCGAGGAACAATTCGTAGAACGGCCGGCCCGTGAGTTTTGCAGGGACCATGACAGAGATGTCGGGACACGCCGGAACGTGATCGGGCTTTTTCCGGTGAAACGCAGCCATCAGGCGCTCTTTCCTCGTCATTGCTTCTTCTCCATCGCAGGTGGTGTGATCCTCCACGTCTCCAGCAGCTTCCCCAGTCGTCTGAAGGACGCTTTCGGCGTGCAATCTTCACGGACAAGTCCGCCGTTCACGATGTACGGCCGGAAATCCGAGAAATCGTACCAGTTGAAGGCGCTGACATATGGTCTACTATAATAGATGCTGTACACCTGCTCGAGCCAATCCGCCTGGAGTTCCTCGTCCCACTCCCGGTGCCAGGCGAACGGTTCGTCGGCAGCGGCACGGATTGCGCCTGTAGGGTTCGGCGCGCGAAGATCGGAGCTCGCACCGATTTCGGTGATGAACAGCGGTTTCCCGAATGCCCTCAGCCGTTCCAGCAAGCGCGCGATGTCCGAGAGATCCCGCTGCGGGAAATAGATCTGGATCCCGAGGACATCGTATTGGACGCCCGCATCCCGCAGATCGGAGAGATAGCGACGCACTGTGCGCAAGGGGCGCGTGGCCCGTTTGCGGGCCATAGTTCCCCGCGCGACGTATTCACCCCACGGCGCACAATTGTTCAGGATCCTCACGACCTTCGGGTTTTCCGATTTCGTCCGGTCACATGCGAGACGCACGATCTCCGTGATCTGCTCCGGCGTGTGGTCAAAGATGTTCGCGTAGTCATGATACTCGTTGACGACTTCCCAGTGCAGGACGCGATCGCCGTAGTGCGCGAGAAGATCATGCGTATGCTTCTCGACATACGATTTCAGCGCATCGAAAGACTTCTCCCGCAGCCAATCGGGCGTCACGGAAGGGTGGAACCAGAACAGGGGACGCCCCTCCGGCGTGATGCCGTTTTCCAGAAGCCAGCGAAGAATATCGTCCTTGATCCCCCAGTTGTACACTCCTTCGCGCGGCTCGAAGAGCTCATACCAACTATCCCACACGTAGTGCGTGATCGTGGCGAAGTTGAAGAGCTCGACGAAGCGCTTGGTGAACTCCTCCGACTTGACCCAGACCATCTGCCGGGTCTCGCAGCCGATGAAGGCGTTCCTCGGTGCGGAGAACCGACGGATGTCCGCTCCGGCTTTTTCCAGCTCGATCGCTTCTCCGGCTTCGAGTGCATAGCGGAGAGACCGGTCCGCTTTGCGCGCGGCGCGTTCATCGGCGCTGTCTGACTTTTGCGCTTCTCTGCACAGATCCTCAGACAGTCCCATCAGGTCGCGGACTTCCGCGCTGAACACCGCCCCTTCTCTCTCGTACCGCCAGCGCACATCCGCGTTGCGCGCCACGCGACTGCGCGCGAACTCGAGGTTGAGGTTCAACGGACTCCCGGAGTTCACGCTCTCCCGTTGATAGAGTTGGCCGGCATTGTCCGCGCAGAGCCAGAGATAGCCGAAGCCCTCGACCAACCAGCGTGCGTTAATGGAGAACGGTTCGCGGAGATCTTCAGAGGGAACGACAATGCCGTCCCGCGTGATCGCCACGGACGATGTGAACGGGTCGACGTTCCCGTCCGCCAGATACACGAAATCGAGATCGGGAGCTCCCGACGGCAAGAAAGGCCGGAAGACAAGAGTGTCGTTCTTCCCGACTGATCTTGCCCGGGAGAAGGAGGGCGCGAGAAACGCCGCCGCACCCACCGCGGCCTCGCGGAGAAATTCACGTCGATCAATCATCGTCGGTCATTTGCCCTTTCCCCCTGCAAGCCCGCCCCAGCGCTTCTTCAATCTCAGCAATCGATCCCAGGCCGCCTTCCTCTCCCCTTTCGGCGAACGAAGAAGTCCGCCGTTGGGAATCCAGTGGAACGGATCGACGAAGTCATACCAGTTCGCTGCTTCAACCAGACTTCTGCTGTAAGCGAAGGTATAGACCCCTTCGGCCCAATCGGCCTGAAGTTCTTCATCCCAGGGGCGGTGCCAGACGTACGGCTCCTCGCTGATTTGCAGCTTGCCGTTTTTCACAGACTCATCGGTCGGGCCGGAGGACGCGCCGACTTCCGTCAGCTGGATCGGCTTGCCCAGCGATTCGAATTTCTCGATCAGCATGAAGGTATCGGCGAGGTCGCGGTACGGGAAATACATCTGGATCCCCGTGATGTCGAAATCCACGCCGGCGTCTTTCAATTCCTTGACGAATTGAAACGGCGTCCGCTGCGGATAGAACGCTTCGAGCTCCGTCATTTTCCCCAGCTGGACGTACTCAGCGAACGGGGCGCAGTTGTTGATCAGCCGCTTCACCCGCGGTGCCGTGTCCCGGGCGACCTCGCACGCGAGCCTCGTGACCTCGATGATCTGGCCACGGGTCAGCCGGCATTCATTCGCCCAATCGTGGAACTCATTGACCACCTCCCACGCATACATGCCGTCGCCATAGTGGGAAACCACGGCGCGGACATGCCGCTCGACGTACGCGCGCACCTCGTCATAGGTCTTCTTCCTGAGCCAGTCGGGGGTGACGGTCTTGTACGACCACCAGAGTGGCCGGCCTTCGACGGTAATATTCCGGGCCTTGAGCTGACGGAAGAGCGCGTCGCGGAGATCGAACTGCAGTTTCCCCTCTTCCGCTTCGAAATCTTCGAACACCCCGCTGATCAGGTAGTGCGTGATCGTTGCATAGTCGAAGAGTTCGGGGAAGCGCGA